>NZ_RZPQ01000024.1:0-19807 GCF_003999135.1 Mesorhizobium sp. M7A.F.Ca.CA.004.06.1.1
GTTAGTGAGGAGTTTCTGGATTGGGGTGGCTTATCGGTCGGGGATGCCGGGAACATCGAACGCAGTGCAGAAGTCGGCAACGTCTCTTCGTACGCTCGCATGAACTTCCTGGTCATCGGGCTGGCGGCAGACCGAGTCGATGAAAGCGGCGATCTGCACCATCTCCGTTTCGCGCATGCCCATGGACGTCACCGCTGGTGTCCCTAAGCGGATGCCGCTTGTCAGCGCCGGATGCCGCCGGTCGCCCGGGACCATATTGAAATTCGCAATGATGCCTGCACGCGATAAGCGCTCCGCATAGGCTTTGCCTGACAGCGACCGGTCCCGAAGATCAAGGATCAGCATGTGATTGTCAGTGCCCCCGGTGACGAGTTCATAACCTCGCTCCAGAAGTGCCTGGGCCAGAGCCTTGGCGTTGTGGACGATCTGCTGACCGTAGACACGAAAGGACGAGTTCGCTGCTTCCTGCAAAGCGACGGCAAGCGCGGCGATAGTATTCATGTGCGGTCCGCCTTGCAGAAGAGGGAACACGGCGCGGTCTATACGTTTGGCCAGATTGTGTTTGCTCTTCGGATGATGGAGGGGCTGATAACGGTCTTCATTCCTTGATAAAATGAAGCCACCCCGGGGACCGCGGATCGACTTGTGAGAGGTGCTGGTGACCACATCGCAATGGGACACGGGGTTCGGATGCACTCCTGCGACAACCAGGCCGCAGATGTGGGCGATGTCAGCCACCAGATACGAGTTCACCTCCGAAGCAATTTCGGCCATGGCCGCGTAGTCAAAAATACGCGGATAAGCAGTTCCGCCGACCCAAATTAGCTTCGGGCGTTCCCGCTTGGCGGTCTCGCGCAAGTGGTCATAGTCAATTTGCTGTGTCTTTTCGTGCAGCCTGTACGGGACGCGCTGATAATCGCTGCCGGAAAAATTGACGGACCAACCGTGAGTCAGATGGCCGCCTTCGGGTAAAGGCAAGCCCATGACTTTGTCACGGGGGCTCAAAAGCGCGCGATAGACAGCCTGGTTGGCTGGCGAGCCTGAATAAGGCTGGACGTTGGCGTGTTCACTGCCAAATAGCGCTTTCAGGCGCTCGATCGCGAGGGTCTCAAGCTCATCGACGATCTCGTTTCCGGCGTAGTAGCGCGCACCGGGGTATCCCTCGGCATACTTGTTGGTGAAAATCGACCCGGTCGCTTCCAACACCGCCGAGGAGGCAAAGTTCTCGGAGGCGATCAGTTTGAGAGTTGTCCGCTCCTGACGCTCCTGTCTTAGAAGCAGTTCGTGAACGCGGGAGTCGACGGCGGCTAAGTGAGGCCGCCCGTAAGTGTCGGGCTGCGCGATGGCGCCGCCGGCGGAGTTATCCATGGTAGTCGCGCTCCATTTGGACTGATCTATTTCACGATCAAGCAGGCGGTCCCTTCAACCGCGCGTCTTGTATTGCTTCCAGGCGTTGTAGGTCTCTTTTATGATGGCCATCATCGTGGGGCAGGAGATCGACCACCAATTGAGCCAGCCCGCCATCCTTGCCTCCTGCTTGCATATGGTACGAAGACTGCGGACGTTGTTCGTTGCAGCAAAGAAAGTTGGCTCTGACCAGCCGCCGAACGTGGCGTCGAACCTGCTCGCGAGGCAGACTGGTAATATCGGCCAGCTCGCCGACGGTTAGATCCGCATGCGCGCAAAGGCCCAGGATTCGAAGGCGATCAAGATGCGCTGCCGTCCTTAGGCGATTTACCAGTGTCAACATTGGTTGGCATCAACCCGGACGGGATGCAGCAAGCCGCTAGCCCTTCTATCCCCATCAATCCGCATGAGACCTCTCTCGTCATTTGCTGTAAATCCGCTGGTATGGATGCTAATGGAAGATAGATCACAGTCCTTTCTACGACTAAGACGCCAGATATTGGGGCTAATGTACCACCTGACAGGAGACTACACTCACGAACATTATGTGAATTTTTTTTAACGTTGCTGAGAATCAAGGGGGAGGTTTGGCGAATGTCTCGCCGTCGACTGTCGAATCCTGCCCGACGGGATTATAGGGTGCGTAGCCTGCTTGTCCTTTCCACATGACCAGCGACGATGGGGCGAAGGCGGCAGACATAGCTCTGGAGCATGCTGCGGTATCTTTGGCCTGAAGCCGAGGAAGGCGGACCGTGGCTTCCGCGCCGCTGCCGGGAGCCCGCGAACAGGCCAAGTGGATCAGCCGGGTGTTGCCGTCATAGAGCGTGAGACCCAAAGCTGGCCAGCCGCGCCCTGAGGCTGACGCACCGCTCAGCGTCCACCTTGCTCTCGAAGCCCATCGGCATAGCGCCGATAACGACTTGACCGCGTGCGTGTCGACGAGCGATCGGTGAGCGCAAGGATCGAGGGTGCAGTGCAGGATAATGCTGTTTTAAATCAGCGCTGTTTTCAGCCGACTGCCTTGAGCGTGGGCACAAGGATATAGGCCCAAGGCAGGAGATCATCGTCTGCTGTTCGGGAGGCCGCCCTGGGCGCGCGACAGCCGTTCCTTCGGCTGCGCCGCTCCGCCACCATCCGCGCCGTGCCTTCCGGAGACCATTCCCGCTACCGGCCGGCGCCCGTGAAAACCTCGACCCGGCGCACCGGCTCGAGATGGCTGGGCTCAGCGTAACTCTGAAGTCGTCATATACCGAAGCCTTCACAGACTTCGGACATCCCCCTCACAGTCCGATCCAGATGGCGTCAGGAACACCGCTTGCGTTGATGCGGATGAACCCCTGCTTGTGCCACAATGACCCTTATGTCAGCGCGCGAGCCAAAGCTTCCGCGCAAGGCGACGGCTAGGATAAGGCAATGCCGACGAAGGGCACATTGCTTGCCACACTCTGGAATGATGGCATGCTCGGAAGGCCTAGGCTTTGCTCAGGGCCGCCTGCAAGGCGCGCTTTGAGGTTATTCACATAGCCTTCTGCGTAGTCCTGCGCCGTCGAGACCGAAAGATCAATGCCTGCCGCCAAGGCCTCTTCCATCAGGTGCTTTACGAGCCCATTTCGAATGGCCAGCTTGACCTCGGGGCCTGCGATAAGGCCGATCGCCTGCGCGGCCATATTGAGGCCAGCTTCCTCCAGCGCTCGCTTCATATCGCCTCCATTAATGGCCGTACGCAGGAGATTGGCTGCTTGCGACTCAGCCTCGAGAACCATCGAGGCAAGATCGGCTACTTGTCCGAGGCCCGGAATGAAGCTGAGCAGTCCCACCGCCGTTGCCGCCAAGTCGAGCACTTTCGTCTCGATTTTGAGCACGGAGTCGACGACGTGCATGACGGCCCCGCCGTTCTTTTTGGCTGACTTAATGTCAGGCTGGTCCATCAGGCCCATCTTCATGTCCGCGACGGCATTCTGCTCTTCTGCGGTTTGGGCGCCGTGGGTGATTGGCTGCTGAACGTTGCGGTTCGCAGACGACATGTTTGTGCAAAAATGGGCAAAGTCTTTTTTGCTGATATTGCCGGAATCAACCGTATGCCCGCCGCCAAAGTCGAAGAATTTATGATGGGTCTTATAGCCCGTGATCGAATTGTTCAGGAGGCCAAACAAAAGAGGATCTGAAAGGAGCTGAGAGGCTGCTTCCCGCACTTTCGGATCAAGGCTCTTGTCGTCTTTCATTTTCGCCAGTTTGTCGCGAGTCAGAACACCGCTTCCAAAGAACGTGTCCTGATGGTCCTTGATCATCTCGACCGTATTCAGCTCAGTTTGCGTGAGGCTCATCGACGATGAGGCGACTTGCAGGAAATCCTCTTTGTGCATCTTCCCTTTCGAGCCACCGCACAACTGGTTCCAAGCATCGGGGTGATCGAGGAAATATTGCGCCGCCGCAATGACCTGGGGCGGAAATTTGCCGTTTTTCGATTCGCCGCCGACCATTTTCTTGAACTCATCCAGACTCAGGTCCTTGGACAGATTTTCGGAGTACCGGTAAAACTCCCGCAAGGCATCGCTCAAGGTCATGACCGAAGGCTGCAAACCTCCGCTGCCGTCGGATGGTATGTAGTTCTGCTCGTAGCTTCGCGCTTGGGCTTCCTGAAATGCAGCAACTTGTGGGTGGTGGTTTGAAAATCCGGCCAAGTCCTTGGCGTTGATCTTGCCTCCACAGCGGCCGTCGCCCTGCGAGCCAATCGCATAAAAAAGTCCCGAATCCTGCTGCAGTCCCTGGATCGCCGCTTTAAGATCCGGTGGCGTAGAGGGATCATTGGCTTTGTCGGTCAACGACTTCCAAGTAAGCGGGCATTGGTCCTTGTGACGGTTGAGTACCGCAACAATCTGCAACTCAGCCGTGGTCAGCGACCCACCGTTCCACGTGATTCCGGGGCTCGCCCTGGGAGCCGGCTCGATCTTCGGAGTGACGCCGAGCAGATGTTGGGCTTCAGTCGCCTTGGAGCGTTGCGATTGGTCCTCCTTGAGAGCCGCCCTCATATTTGGCGGCAGCTGATCCAGTGGGTGTTGCTCCAAGCCATTCAATGTCAAGACATCCGGTGCCAGATGGCCCAAAGGGTCCTGCCGCAATTTATCCATTGTCGAATCAAGATTCGACGCTGGCAGATCCCCTTGCGCGAAAGAGCCGGGCTTGTCTGCCAGCACACAAGTGGACAGCATCGCTTCGAAGCACGATGCACTTTGCTGATGCTGGGTCGCAAAATGGGAAACTTTCAGGCCCGGCCAACCCCTTGCGGACTGTAGCGAATTTGAGCGGTAGAAAGTTGAAAGATTACTGGCCGACATTATGCATCCTCAGACGTGACGTTGAAATCCCCACAAGAGACCCCGACAGAAGATCCCTTGCGTTTCACAAAATTCGACAATTCCAAGCGTCGGCAGGTCACGAATGCGCCTGCCCTGCCTTCAATTGCTGTGTTCCGGGCCGGCTCCAAGGTTCGGTCCAACACAATGGCCGGAGTCACCGCGAGAGCTGCCGGGACTCATCATGAGCGGATTAGCTTTCGAGAAACTGACGAGTTTGCGAAGAGTTCACAAAAGGGTAGCCGCAGTCATGTTCTTCAGAGCTGCGGGAAATCCTCAATGTTCATTTCTTGCCCAGCTCAGGCTTCCCGCCAACGCTATCCTGTTGTGGGATGTCAGAAGAATAAGAAGCATCCGGTCGTCCGTCGCGAACGACCGTAGTGGAGGAGCCGCGAAACAAGATCAGCACTGATTCCTTTGGCGTTGCCGCTATGTGAGTCTGCGCCTGCGCCTGCGCCACCAAGCCGTTAAAGGTCTGCTCCACGAGTGCGACGAAGCGCGGTGGACCGGAAACGAAGACGAGGCCATTGCCTGGCACGGGTTTGACCACATAGCGCTCGTCGGAGATATCAAGCTTGTCGAGAGCCCCCTTGAACGCATCGAAGCGAATCGACGTCATCAAAAGCATTCGAGTTTGCGACTCTTGTGCAGCAGACACATAGAGCACAAGGCCGTCATAGTACCATTGTAGACCGTAAAGGTTCGTCAAGCGGTCGAGGAACGCGCGCGGTGGCAAATCAGGCATACGTCCGCGAATTCGCCCCTTCACCGCAGGACTGATGTTGACCCTGATATTCAGGTTGTTGCCGAATTCCTGCAACGCTGCAGCGAGCTCCTGATCCAGAACCGTGTATCTATAGGGTGTCGCCGGAAGGGACAGCGGGACTGCATGCGCCGGGTGAATCCCGGTGGACAGAAAAAACCCGGCACAAAGAAGTCTCAAAACATGCAGGGTGACGGGTTGGATAAGCGTTCTCGGCATGTCGCACTGATAAACCAAACGCTGAAATCATCACAAGTGACTAAATTGCCGAAGAGATTTTAGATTGTCGAAATGACGCCGCCGTTAGTCAGCTTGTTGTCAGCTTGCCCCCCTAGGAGTGTTGCGCCGACACCGGGTGATGAATGGGCGGGGCTCGCCCGGTCAGAGAGAGCAACCGAGTCCTTACATGATGATGCCTGTCACGTCGATCTCTGCCACTCTAACGGCTGGCCTCCCCAGGGTCGGATCACCGTCGATTGTCGAGCAGGCCCAGTTTGAGCGCGCCTTAGGGCATGCAGCCGACTCGCTGAAAAACGATGCCGCCGCGGGGCCAGCGAGTGCGGCGCCAGTTGCTGCGGCGATGGATGTTCAGCGCGCGGCTGCGCCGACGAGCGGCATGGGCGATCGCGTGTTGCAGACGATTTCCTCCCTATATCCACACAACACTGTTTCCTTCCCCGCGCTCGACCATGACATAGCCCTTTCGAAGGGCGCTCTACCGGGACCGGCGCAGAAGCTTCCCGTTCCAGGTGAGGCGGGAACCGGAATCTCGGGCATTCCCCAACAAGGGCAAGACTTCGAAACGATGATGGCTGGTCTTCGGGATGTTTACAACGGCGTCACCCAGGTGGCGCTTATCTCCAAAGGCGTCAGCGGCGTCACATCATCCGTGAATAAACTTTTGAAGGAAGGCTGAACCGCGCGCATGATTGGCTTGGCCGAGGGCGAAATCATGCGTGGCCTGTCAGGGTGGCGGTCGGTTAGACTTGTCATGCTGCCAGTTCTCGTCGCCCTCACTGCTTGCAAAGCCGACCTCTACACGCAATTGCAAGAGCGTGAGGCAAATGAAATGCTCGCACTTCTTGAAGACAACGGGGTCGCCGCGATCCGGGTGGTCGCCAAGGATGGAACCAGCACGATCCAGGTTGACGAAAAGCTGCTCGCCTTCTCAATCAACCTTCTGAACGCCAAGGGGCTGCCGCGCCAATCCTTCAAGAACCTCGGTGAGATATTCCAAGGATCAGGCCTGATTGCCTCGCCGACCGAAGAGCGTGCCCGTTACGTGTATGCCCTGAGCGAAGAGTTGTCGCGGACGATCAGCGATATCGATGGCGTTTTTTCTGTACGTGTTCACGTCGTGCTGCCGCATAACGACCTTGTGCGAGCCGGTGCCACGCCATCCTCGGCCTCGGTGTTTATCAGGCACGACGCAAAAACAAATGTCGCGGCTCTGCTGCCAAAGATAAAGATGCTTGTAGCCGACAGCATCGAAGGCCTGTCCTACGATAAGGTGGAAGTGGTTTTGGTGCCGGTAGAACGGTCCGCACACGAGCAACGGCCCGATCCGACTGCTGTCTTGCCACAAGCATCACTACCTCTTCCTGCGCCACTTCTGGCGACCGTAACAGGTTTTGCCGCAGCCGTATTCGGCGTGGCCTGTTATCTCTTGATCGGCGTTGTTACGCGTCGGCGCAAGCAATCAACCGGCGTTTCCAAGGTCGAGGGGCGCCGGGATGCTTCTGCTGTCGAGGCCATTCGCAAAAGAATGCCTGCAATTGGACGTGGGTGACATCTCATTGCCAATGCCTATACAGACCGCCCGACCTGATGGTCCGCACTTTCCGGGCGCGAGCGAGCTTGCGGCTTCGGCCCATCCAACCCGTCTTGCGGCGCGTCTTGATCCAGCGTTATCGGCCGAAACGTTAGTGAAGTTGCAGAAGTGTTCCAGACTGCATCCAAGGCTGGCAGAATTGCTGGGCAACGATGACGTGGATCTGAACCACATCGGCTGCAGGCCGGACCTTCTACGCGGGCATGATCCATATCGAGCGGCCCTTCTTGCTGGTAGTATCTGGCATGCCCGTTCGCTGGTCGCGTTTGTCTCTCAGCCTGAGCTTGCCATCCTTGTTAAACGCATCGGCGTGGAGGCACACGCATTCGGAATCCGACACCTGCTGCATGCTGTTGACAAAAGACTGATCTCGGACCCAGAAAAACTCGCTCAGCAAATCGAATACGATGGACACGCATGTCTTGGGGCTTGGCTCCAGGACAGTTCAGCTACCGAGCGTAACCGCGTGCTTCTTCGATTGCCCGAGGGGACTGCCGCGGAGACTCCAGCACCTGAGCATTGGACCGCCGCCGGCCAATTGCTTTCACTTGTAGTAGCTCATTTTGAGACAGAGACCCCGGTGAAATGACAGTCGAACTTTCCGAGGGGCCAATAGCGCCGCAGATGCGTCCAGTCGGACCACTGATACCCGCGAGCGAGCTCGAAACCTGGCACAGCGCCGCGCAAGCCCTTGCCGCGGCAGAACGGCATCGGCAGCGCGTTCGAAACTGGGCACGCGCGGTTTACCAGCGGGCGTGGGCGCGCGGCCACATGGAGGGCTCGAATGCAGGCACCGAGGAGATGGCAGGGTTGATTGCGGAGACAATCTCCGAAATCGCGCGACGAAAGGCGGCTCTGGAGCAGGAATTGCCGCAGCTCGTGATGGAAATATTGAGCGATCTTATCGGCGCTTTCGATCCGGGCGAGCTATTGGTGAGGGCTGTTCGTCACGCCATAGAGTGTCAATACAGCGGCGCCGACGTTTGCCTTCATGTTTCTCCCATGCAAGTCGACATGCTTGCACGAGAGTTTGCTCGATGCGACGGCCAGGATGGTCGACCAAGGGTGCGGATCGAGCCCGACCCGACATTGTCGCCGCAACGCTGCGTGCTGTGGAGCGAGTACGGCAATGTTGACCTTGGACTTGACGCCCAGATGCGCGCGCTGCGCCTTGGTTTCGGGACGCTCTGTGAGAAAGGCGAGCTATGAGAAAGCCCGTCCCAGAACATAACGCTGACGCCGACACTCGAGCTCTCGTTCCAGCAATCTCGTCTTTGAGGGCTGCGGCCAAGCGAATTGACACGCGTGCGGTGCGCGGTCGGATCACGCGGGCTATCGGCACACTGGTTCATGCCGTCTTGCCAGACACTCGTATTGGGGAACTTTGCCTCCTAGAGGACCCGCGAACCGGGCTGTCGCTCGAGGCCGAGGTGATCGGCCTGTCGGGTGATGGTGTATTGCTGACACCGATCGGGGACTTGGTGGGCCTATCCAGCCGCGCAGAGGTCGTGGCCACTGGCCGAATGCGTGAGGTGCCCGTCGGCGGCGATTTGCTCGGTCGCGTGATCGACAGTCGTTGCCGCCCATTGGACGGCAAAGGCGAAATCAAGACCGTCGAAACTCGGCCCCTGCATGGCAGAGCCCCCAATCCGATGACGAGGCGCATGATTGAGCGGCCATTCCCGCTTGGGGTCCGTGTCCTCGATGGTCTGCTGACGTGCGGCGAGGGCCAGCGGATCGGGATTTATGGCGAGCCAGGTGGTGGCAAGTCGACGCTGTTGTCACAGATCGTAAAGGGTGCCGCCGCTGACGTCGTCATAGTGGCGCTCATAGGCGAACGTGGACGGGAAGTTCGTGAATTCATCGAAAGGAATCTTGGTGAAGAGGGCCTTCTCCGTACAGTCGTCGTGGTTGAAACATCCGACCGCTCGGCGGTAGAGCGTGCGCAATGCGCTCCGATGGCGACTGCGCTCGCGGAATATTTCCGAGATCAAGGCCTACGCGTTGCTCTCATGCTGGATTCGCTGACGCGCTTCTGCCGCGCTATGCGCGAAATAGGCCTTGCTGCGGGTGAGCCGCCGACGCGACGGGGCTTTCCTCCTTCCGTTTTTGGCATGCTGCCAGGCCTGCTCGAGCGCGCCGGCATGGGTGAGCGGGGCTCAATCACGGCCTTCTATACGGTGCTTGTAGAGGGTGATGGCACGGGTGATCCAATCGCCGAGGAATCGCGTGGTATTCTCGATGGCCATGTCATCCTCTCACGCGCTATTGCGGCGCGATCGCATTTCCCCGCTATTGATGTGCTGCAGAGTCGCAGCCGCGTCATGGATGCAGTCGTTTCGGGGACACATCGCAAGGCAGCATCCATTTTCCGCGAGCTCCTGTCGCGCTATGCCGAGACCGAGTTCTTGATCAATGTTGGCGAATACAAGCCAGGTGGAGATCCCCTGACTGACCGGGCTGTCGCGTCAATCGACGAACTGAGGGAGTTTCTGCGCCAGAGCGAAGATGACGCGTCAGATTTCGAGGAGACGGTCGCATGGATGTCGCGTCTGACCGCGTAAACTGGATTCAGTCTTCGAGGTTACGGCTTCTGAAGGAAATGCAAGAGCGTCGTGCCCTTGGCGAGCTGTCCAAGAAGGAAGCCCAGCGCGATGTGGCCGCCTCAGCCGTACAAAATGCCTCTAGGGAGCTTGCAATGATACAGCAACATTGTTCAAGAAAAGAAGCAGCGCTCTATCAGCATCTGATGTCACTCGACAACTTGTCTAGCGCAGCGCTCGACCGTCACCGCCTTCACACTGAACAACTTGCCGCTGAGATCAATTCCAGACGGCAGATGCTTGATGATACCCAAATCGCTCAAGAGGAGGCTGAGATGGCGGCGTCCAGGACGAGGGAGCTATGGGTCATATGTTCGGCGGCAAGGGACAAATGGCAACAAATCGAGGACGACGTGCGGCGCGCCGTCGAGACTCATTCGGAGGCCGCAGCCGAGATCGAGGCCGACGATGAGATACTGCTGAAATATGCGAGGGGGTCGCTTGCCTAAATGCCGCGCAACCGGATCCGACGGTCGCAAGAGGTCGTCCGAATGACACGACCGTGCAGTCTTTGATAGGCGCTGCGGTCACACCCGCCATGTTCGAACCAGTTCTGAAACTGTCCCACACGGTTGTCTCGTGGCTCAATGATACAGCAGCGCCGCGCACGCCGTTTCAAAGCCGGATCAACGAGGTGCCGCTATCGGTGCGAACGGCAGGGCTTGTCTGGCAGCAGGAACCTGCTGCCATTCCGATGCTTGACTGCGTCTGGAGAGTGGGAGCCGAAACGGTCATCTTGTCACTGTCGCGCCCGCTCGTAGAGGAGTTCATCACGACAGTGCAGAACGGCTTGGCCTTCCCTTCCGAGCCAACTGCTTCGCTAATTCTCGAACTCGCTCTGGAGCCGCTTGTCACTCGACTGGAGGAGACGACGCGTCTGAACGTGCAACTCGTGCGGGTATGCGAAGCCACGATGCTGGCTCCTCATCTTGAACTCGACATCATTTTCGGCGCGGTCAAGGGCAAGGGCCGTCTATTCCTGTTCACGCCACTTGACGGCTTAGTACCGCCTGCGTTTCGCGCGCTAGGCGAACTGCTTGCCCAGTTGCCGCGGCAGCTGGGCGGGCTGCCTCCAGAGCTCCCGCTCATTGTTGCAGGAGAGGTCGGCACGCTTCGCCTTCCTGCGGCGCTTCTTCGAAGCGCATGTGTCGGTGATGCATTGTTGCCCGATATTGCGCCGTTCGGCCGCGGCCAGATCACCCTAGCTGTCGGCCAGTTGTGCGCCGAGGCGGATCTTGACGGCGATGAATTAATCTTGCGGGGGCCTTTCCGCCCGCGACCGTGTCCTTTGGAGAGTGCGCATATGACACAACCCGGATCGCAACTGGAGCTTACTAAGGATCTCGACGATGTCGAGATCGTGCTTGTCTTTGAATGCGGCCGCTGGCCTATTTCTCTTGGGGAATTAAGAAGTGCCGGCGAAGGGCATATTTTTGAACTTGGATGGCCGATCGACGGCCCGGTCGACATAGTGGCCAATGGTCAGCGTATCGGGCGTGGCGACATTGTCCGCATCGGAGAAGAGCTGGGCATCAGGCTGCGTGGCGGGTTTGCATGCAATGAGTGAAGCTCAGCCGACAATCCTGGCGCTTCTTGCGGTTACCGCCGGACTCGGTCTGCTGGTTTTAGCAGTTGCCACGACAACGGCCTTTGTAAAGGTATCAATTGTTCTTTTCCTCGTCCGCAATGCGCTCGGGACCCAGACCATACCACCCAATGTGGTGCTGTACGCCGCGGCGATGATCCTCACTATGTTCGTTAGTGCGCCCGTTGCTGAGCAGACCTATGACCGCATGTCGGATCCCAAGCTCCACTATCAGACATTCGACGACTGGGTAAGCGCCGCTAAAGCCGGAAGTGAGCCCTTGCGCGAGCATCTCAAGAAATTCACAAATGAAGAGCAGCGGCGATTTTTCCTATCTTCGACAGAAAAGGTCTGGCCAGAGGAAATGCACGCTGCAGCCACGCCTGATGACTTTGCAATACTTGTACCATCTTTCTTGCTATCGGAATTGAAGCGTGGATTTGAGATAGGGTTTCTACTTTATCTGCCTTTTATTGTTATAGATCTGATAGTGACAACTATCTTGATGGCGATGGGCATGTCGATGGTCTCACCAACTGTTATATCTGTCCCGTTCAAGATCTTCTTGTTTGTTGCCATTGATGGTTGGTCAAAATTGATGCATGGGCTTGTGCTGAGTTATACGTTACCGGGAGGCTGATCATCACTGAATCCAGCATCATTACTCTTATGAGCCAATCACTGGTGGTTTTCATGATCTGGATTCTACCGCCGCTCATTGCATCAGTGGTTGTCGGCCTCGTCATCGGCATCCTCCAGGCGGCGACGCAGATCCAGGATGAAAGCTTGCCGCTCACCGTGAAGCTTCTGGTCGTTGTCGCGGTGATTGGGCTGTTTGCTCCTGTGCTAAGCGCCCCGCTCATAGAGCTAGCCGATCAGATCTTCACCGAGTTTCCCGCAATGACACTTAGCTACTAGTCCGCCCCATGGACGCGCCATCGGCCGATATTCAAATTCTGATCCAGACGGCTCTCGAACTCGTCGTTGCGGCAGGTCTTGGGGCAGCCCGCGCGATGGGCATCATGCTGATCTTTCCCGTATTCACACGCTCGCAGATCAGTGGGCTGATCCGGGGCTGTTTGGCTGTTGGCTTCGCACTACCATGCCTGGCACATGTCAGTGGCGGATTGCCGGCGCTGGATCCTGATACACGCCTGATCCAGCTAACCCTGCTCGGATTCAAGGAAGTTTTTGTCGGTGTACTCCTTGGCACTTTTCTTGGCATTCCGCTTTGGGGCCTTCAGGCTGCCGGGGAGCTTATCGACAACCAACGCGGCATCAGCAGCCCGACCGCTTCGGCCGATCCCGCGACGAACAGTCAGGCTTCCGCGATGGGCGTTTTTCTGGGGATCACTGCGATTGCCATATTCGTCGGATCAGGAGGCCTGGAAACTTTGATCAGTGTCCTGTACCGCAGCTACTTGATCTGGCCGGTGTATCAGTTTCACCCGACACTGAGCGGGCCAGGAGCAATGGAGTTGTTGGGGCTTCTCGACAGCATAATGCGCACGGCATTATTGGTATCGGGGCCTGTCGTGTTCTTCCTGATACTGATTGATATATCGATGATGCTGCTGCGTCGCTTTGCCCCGCAATTTAAGGCGAGCCAACTGTCTCCGGCAATCAAGAACATTGTCTTTCCAGTTCTCATGGTCACCTACGCTGCCTATCTGGTGGAGAGCATGAAACTGGAGGTCACACGTGCCAACGGCGTGCTGGAGTGGTTCGACAAATTGCTGCCATGAGCGACACAAGTGAAGAGAAGACACACGCCGCCAGCCCGAAGAAGTTAAGTGAAGCGCGCAAAAAAGGACAGCTGCCACGTAGCTCCGATTTCGTCCGCGCGGTCGGGACTTGCGCTGGGCTCGGCTACCTTTGGCTAAGAGGCAGCGTGATCGAGGACAAATGCCGGGAAGCGCTCCTATTAGCCACCAAGTTGCAGAGCCTACCTTTCGATACCGCGGTGCCGCAGGCATTGGTTGTGCTCGTCCAACTCACCGTCGCGGCTGTTGGCCCGCTGCTTGGAACCCTCGTCGCCGCGGTGATTTTGGCCAGCCTGCTAGCCAATGGTGGATTTGTCTTCTCTCTGGAGCCGATGAAGCTCAGCTTTAAGAAAATTGACCCCTTTGAAGGGCTGAAGCGCTTGGGGTCTGCTCGTTCCATGGTCGAAGTCTGCAAGACCATGTTCAAGGTATTGGTTCTCAGCGCAACCTTTTCCATTGTCCTTCTCGGGATGTGGAAGACAATGGTCCCTCTGCCGATCTGCGGCATGGGCTGTGTTGGCCTCATCTTTATGGAGACAAAATTGCTGATGGGAATTGGCGCCGGCGCACTGCTGGTCGGCGGACTGATCGATCTCCTGCTCCAGCGCGCGTTGTATCTGCGCGAAATGCGCATGACCAATACCGAAGTGACGCGCGAGTCGAAGGATCAGCAAGGAGCGCCAGAGTTGAAAGGTGAACAGCGTCGCATCCGCGAGGAGGCGGCCGACGAGCCTGCGCTTGGCGTGCAACGCGCCACGCTGGTCTTAACAGGAAGGGCGGTCCTGATCGGTCTGCGTTACGTTCGCGGTGAAACCGGGGTGCCGTTCTTAGTTTGCCGTGCCGAAGGTGAGCGCGTTTCACATGTGTTGAGCGAGGCGCGGGCACTACGCCTGACGATCGTCCATGACCATGTCTTAGCGCGTCAGCTGATAGGCACTACAAAACTCGGCCACGCGGTTCCTATGCAATATTTCCAGCCTGTCGCGAAAGCATTCTTTGCCGCAGGCTTGGCCTAGTCATTGGAAGTCCACGACTGCCAGTTCAAAACTGACCTGGCTCCATGCTAGTGGCAAATGTCGGCTGGCCATCCGTGCCCCAGTGTCTCTGTCAGGCCAACCGCGCAACCGCGGGCCTGGGGCAATCACTCCCCTCGGATCTGCCACCCAGCAACTACGGCAAGTCCTCCGGGCATGACCTTGCAGCCTCTGCTGGCCGGTGCGTGGCGCAGTCCGAGGTTTTGAGGCCGGCAGTACGGATTTGATTGGTGCAGCCGTTGGAATGCCCTCGTCAGCTAGTCGTCAACTAAGCGCCCTATGTTGAACAGCCGTGCTAACTTGAGCTCGGTTGCGAAACATAGGAGTACGAATCGTCATGTATGGTCGAATTGGTGGCTCATCCGATAGTTACCGCGCGCATAATGCCGGCGAGCAAGCGGATGCAGGAAGCGAAGGGTTCGCGGACACATTTGCCCGAATGCACTTATCCGGATCGGAAGGTAGCGGCGCCTCATCATCGGCGGCTCCCCAAGCATACTCCCTCAATTCCCGACCTCCTGTGGTGGAGATCAACAGGACTTCCTTCAGGAGACAGGTGAGGCAATTTCATGGTGATGAAATCACGCACATCGCCGACAATCCTCAAGAGTATTCAGAGTTCGTATCGTCACGAGCCAGGCGCACCGCGGACGTTGCTCAGCAATATGGCATCCGTCGAGATACGGAGCACGCGCGATATTTCAGTTACCAATTGGGAGACCGGAGTGCCGGACTGCTGAGAATGGAAGGCGGATTCAGCATGAACGAGTTCGAATCGGAAAGTTGGCGGGAACAATTTCCTGGTCGAACTGAGGTCACTTCCATAGTGGATCTTCAAGTCGCCCATCCGCTCGTCGAAAATGCGGGCGATATTCTGCTGGAGCATCAACTTCGGATAGACGGCGACCGACCGTTGCTGAATTGGCGTGCGGCTAATCCGGAAGCACAAGCGCGCGCGCAGACGATGGGGTTTGTTGAAGTGGATCATGGCGACCTGGTGCTTGACCCTACGCAGCATCCCGACAAATGGACGAAGAACAGTGCCGGTGAGTGGCAGCGTGCAGGCAAACCTCCACTCTATCTCCACAAAACCGAGGACAGCGACAGCAGCGATAGCGGGTCCGACGACGATTTCATGTGATTTGTCGACCCGCCGCCGAGCCTTGCAACTGGTGACGGTTGCAAGGCTGTTGGCAGTGAATGCTAATTGTCCGGCGACAGCCCCGCCTTAGCGCCAGCGCCGCCGAGCAATCCAGCCCATCTCCCAGACAATAAACTGCGGATGCGCATCGTGGGTGCTTGCGAGCGGATTGTATTCGGGCCGGAACTCCGCCTCTTGGATACGAGCTCTCCCGAATCCAATTTTCTCCACCACACCGTTGGGTCGTTGCGATGCGCCGATCCCGATCGGATCGGCTATGCCTGCTCCGCGCTCGCAGGAAGACCTTCCGCCTCGATCTTGGCGGCGCGATCTCGGCGATAAGTTGGATGGGAGGCAAGATACGCCGCCACGTCAACAGCAGGTAACGCGACATCGCAAATCGGCCCTGACGGTAGCCGATCGACTCCAATCGCCGGACCGCAACTCGCGCAGCGGCATTCGCGGTTTGGCCAGGAGAAATGCTCGCTGACTCACAGCGTGGCCGGCCGCATTCTGCCCTAGACCCCAAAGTACGTGCCCTGTCATGCAGCCTGCGCCGACGGGAGCTCGGCACGCGAATTGCGTGGTTGGCGGCCAAGCCCCGAGGTCAACAAAGACTTACAGAAAGCGGGGGTGAGTTTGCCGCGATGAATTATGACCTTCTCGCGACCGGACCTAGCATCGGCTTCCTCTCGCTCTCGATTGTAGCCGCGCTGTTCGTTGGATTTAACGTGGCAAGCGGTGAATTCGGAATCAGCCAGCCCTTCTAAGTTTCTGGCCAAGACGGGGCGACTCGTGTGGATGTGCACCCACATCGGGCTCGGCATCGCACCATTGACCAGCATCTTGGGCTGCAGCTTCATCTCAAACAGCTTTCCTGGCTCGCCACGCAGCGCGACCGGTGCCTCCGGCGGCATCAATTCGTCGGCATTGCACAAATGTTCCAGGTATTTTTGCGCCGGAAATGCGTAGGTCTTCATGCAATCAGTCGTAATGCCGGCTTTTCCTTCATTCAATGCGTTGGCCTGTCCCAGCACCATGTTCAGCAACCCTTTGAGCTGGTCTGTGCGTTCGTGCACTTTGGGTAGCTGGGTGGAGGTGAGTAGCAGGCGTACATTACGCCCGTGCAACCCGGCGAGACAGGTTTGCATCTCAATGGCCTGGGCTCGCAGGTACTGGGCCACATCGTCCACGACCTTACCGGCCTCCTCAGGCTTCATCTGGCGCACTTGGGAGACGACGCTTTGCTGACCGGCCAGATCGAACTGCAAAAGTTCGTCCAATCGTTTGAGCCGCTCCGTCAATACCTCCATTGACAACGCGGCGCCCCCGATTGTCGAGCCTGCCCCCGACGAACTCGCAGCCACCTCTTGCGCTCTCACCTGTGTACTCGCAACTTGATCCGAGCGCGCGAGAACCTTGGCTGCTGGCACTGTGCCGGCGTTCGAAGCGACTGGTGTTGATGGCTGCCCGGCGGCAGAAGTCCCGGCGCGAGCTGCCGACTTATGCTTTGACTTCCCTTTCCTTCGCGCTGTAGTGCCTTCTGACACTGCAGCCGTACCAGCAGTGTCAGCCGGTATCGCAGCGCCTGCCCTGGCCGGCATCGCAGCGCCCGCCTGGGCCTGTGGCGCCATGATGGCTGACGGCGGAGACTGCAGGTTCAACAAGTGCATGGCATCGTGCGCAGTGATCCATGCATCGTCCACGATCCGTTCGAACAGTTTCAATGGGAGGCCGGCATCTGGGTAGGTATGGCTTAGCTTGGTATGCACCTCGTGCAACGCCAATCCAAAATCCGAAAGCCGCTCCATGATTTTTTCTACAACCGCGCAATCATGAGCGTTGAGTGTTTTGCCATCCATTATGCCCTTCGCCAAAGAGAGGGCGCGAAGAGCTTCTTGAGCGGCGCTTGCCATCAGCTGCACCACTCCATTTCGACCGACGAGGAGTTCCTTCAAATCTGGCTCGAACCTGCTCGCCCGCAGTTCAATCTTGGCCCGCGCAAGACCGATCCGCTCACGGACCAGCCAGATCCTGACACTCAGTACCGAGCCGGCACGCAGCCGCAGTGCGCACCGCTCGGCTTCCCGCATCACGGGCGTTCCACTGGATAGGCTAGCGGTGGCAGCGCAGGCGGATCGCTGTCGTTCGGAGCGCCATGCCTTTTTTTCCCACCACTTAATTGCCGCCGTATGGTGGTTCTCCACATTTAAAATCAACAGCTCCTGCCGGTCCGCCTGGGAGTAGGAGTAGAGTCTATCGACCATACCTGCCGCTATCTTGGTCTTTTCGTCCAATTTCGTGATCGTCGACAGGCCAAGTTGGTCTACTTCATTCGCGGCGTCGCACACGATCTGGCAACATCTACGCACCTTGTCGTCTGGCATAATTGTCTGCGCCTCAGCCGCAGGCAGGCTAGCGCGGTACTCCAGAATTGCTGAGGCTGCACCGACGACCCGACTGATCAGCTCCACCGCCTCCTCGGGAACGTCGGTTTTCCTGGCCGCAGCCTCGCAATCAGTCAGTTGTTGAACAAGACTGTTCATTCTGAGCTGTGTCGGACTGATATCTTCATTTGACGATGAGCTGGTGCCTTCCACCTGCGCGGTTGATAGTTGGCTACCGACCGGCGCCATGGCTTCGCCCTCAGACATGGAGGGAGAACCGCGCCGCCTTGCGGCTGCGCCACGTGGCGCTACGGTTCCGCGTGGTGGCGCAGCGGCTCCACGTGGCGGTGTGTTCAGGATTTGATCTTCGCCAATCGAGGCGCCTGGCAGACTTTCGCGGGCATCGCCTGGACCGCGCGCAACTGGAAGGGAGGAGGGCCTCCTATCGGCGTCCCCAGAGCGCATCTGCTCCACAACGGAATCGAATGACTGTCCACCTTCTCCCGCAGCAAGACTTGATTGCGAAAGGGAACTGCTCGCCCGCCCCGCGCGGCTGGCTCCAGTTTCAGCCTGCGATTTCCGTGGTCGGCCAATGCCCTTCATATTGCGTCTCCGTAGTAGGCGAGAATGTGCTGCTATTGTGCTGGCGGCTGACGAGACCAGCGGCATCTTTCGGTTAACGTCACGGTCAGCCAGACCCGCGACGGCGTAATGTTCCCGCCAAAGTGCTTCTCAGTAGCAGGCCAAGATTGGCCCGAGCTCACAGGACTTTCGCAACGTTGCCATCGATGTCCTGAGATTATCAGCGCTTCAGTCCGCCGATTTCCAGGAACAGCGAATGAAATCAGACCAACTCGGCCAGCTCCCCTTCCTAGACACGTGCCTGACGATTTTATTGATGCGTCACTCCTCTCGTTCGCCACCGACAAAGTCACACATTTGCTTCAGAGAAGCGTGTGCGTTGCGTATCGCGCGGGAAACCATTTCGATCTATAGTTACAAAAAGTGTCGAGACGGGACCTTTGGATCCGAAGGTCAGGCACGGCCGGCCTAGATAGACCGCTTGGCTGACGATTAGCTGACGATGGGAGTTCTCACGAACAGGGCAAGAAAATCCGACCGCTTCAAGCTTTCGATATGGTGAGAAGAGGATCCGCACCGGCCTCCCAAAGCCGGCAGACCATCCCATGTTCGTACGGTCGCCGACCTTCTCGAGGCCAATGAGCTCACCGCGCCGGGCCGTGATGTGCAGGCGAGAGAATGGTGATGCAAAGACCGAGTTCCTGCTCGTTGCGTGCGCCCGTGGAGCCAGCAAGAATACGGTCATTGCGGTCATGCAGCACGTGGACCGTGCCTCCTGTTCGACACCACAGCATCGAGATGCAAACCAGCTGCTGCGGCTGCCATTCGGTCGCGGCATGCGTGGACGGCGGGATTGGCCGAACAGCCGAGATCGTGGTCGACTGTTCGATGCGAGAGCAACATCCTGCAGAGCATACGGTTTTTGCGCTGGCCGGTTTTTGTCAAAAGCCGTCAGGTTCTCGAAAGCTCCCGCCCTTAGCTTGATCGAGGTTAACCTTTAACACGTCGCCGCCAATGGCAAATGCCGGAGTACCTGATGATAGCAGCAATTGGGAGTGGAGTTGGCAACCTCGGGACTTCCTTGATCCGAAAGGGCCATGGGGATTCGAAATCCGAGCATTCTGGTGATGGCAAGCCGGCTGATGGCAATGATGGCAAGCCAGCTGGTGGGAATGATGGCAAGGCAGCTGGCGGGAACGATCGGGCGGATAACCGGACCGTTTCAAATGATCAACTTCAAGACAACTCACAGTCTGCAGCACAAAGTGAAGCCTTCCAAAGTATCCTGCGATCGTTCGCGTTCCAATTCGCGAACGATGCGATGGCTGAGGCCGATGAAGCTTTGGATGACACAGAAG
>NZ_RZPQ01000250.1:0-7390 GCF_003999135.1 Mesorhizobium sp. M7A.F.Ca.CA.004.06.1.1
TATCAGGGCTCCTCGAACGGCGCGATACCTGGTCCGGGCGCTCCGTGCTGTGGCCGGTCGTCGGCACCGATCTGAAGATACCGGTCGACCTGGCGGCGCTGCCTGTCTATGGCCGCAGCCGCGCCTTCGAGGGTTTCCGCGGCTTCGGCGTCGCCCGCGCCAGCGACGCGGTCGTCGATCCGGAGGCCATCGGCATGGCGCTGGTGCCCAATAGCCAGGCGCCGGCAACGCCGGAACCGCAAGTCATCCAACCCGCGCCCGAACAGCCGAACGCCGAAGAGCCCAAGACCGAGGACACGCAGGCATCGGATCCGTTCAAGGGCGAGGTGCCGGCGTTGACCATCGTGCCGAAACAGGAGCGGCGCTTTGCCGATAAGGTGATCCGGCTCGCCGAACATCGCCAGCCTGCCAACGACAAGGGCCTGTCGACCCTGGAACGCAGCGCGTTCCGCGAAATCGGCGAGCGGCTGAAGAAGGATAGCGCTCCGGTCGGGCCGCCAGAGACCGAGACTGTGGAGGCATCGGCAGCGGAGACCGAGGCTCCGGTCAATGCGTCCGACGACCCGATGCGCACCGACGGCATCCCTGCGTCAGGGCCAGAGAACGAACCGGTCGAGGCATCCGATGTCGATGCCGAAGACGACCGGGATCTGGCACGGCTTGACGGTCACGCGGACGAAGCCCCTCGTGACGCCCGCTCGGGGGTGAATGTGACGGGCTCGTTGCTCGACTATGCCGGCCAAGATGACGAACGTGGCCCCGTGGCGGCGGAACCAGAGAACACAGCTGCCGTTTCGCCCGGCGAAGAGCCTGAATCCACTGACGCGACACATGATGGCCTCGATGACGACAGCATGACGTCGGCGGATTTTCGCGATGCCGAAGACAATGAGGATTGGGCGCAGCCCGACGAGGAAGCCGCGTCGCCCGACGAGCAGACGGTTGGCGAGGAAACCGCAGGCGTCTCTGCGGAAATACCCCTCGAGCGCCCTCGCCTGCAGGTTCCGCCGCTCAAGGCCGAAGGGTTCGTGCCGTCGGCGTTTTCCGCCGGAGATGAACACAAGGCTCCGGACACGTCGCTGCTCGGCAAGCTGCCCGTGCCGCTGCTCATCCATTCCGGGGACCGGTTGCACTATGCGAATGAGGAATTCCTCAGCCTGACGGGTTACGAGGCGCTTGACGATCTGGCGGATGCCGGCGGCCTCGGCGCGTTGTTTGCCGACCCCTATGCCGACGACGGCGTTTCCGACGGCACCGATCGCGCGCTGCGGCTGAAAACGCGTGACGGACAGGAATTCCCGATCGAGGCCATTTTGCGCTCGGTCCCCTGGCGCGACGGCAAGGCGCTGATGCTGGTCGTGCGACGCTCCGGCGAGGATGATGCGCCGGCGAGCCTGCATGTGGTTGGCGACGAGCAGACGCAGCCGGATATTTCCGAACTCAAGGCGCGCATCGCCGAGATGCGCACCATTATCGACACCGCCACCGACGGCGTCGTGTTGATCGGCCGTGACGGCACCATCCGATCGATTAGCCGGCCTGCGGAAGCGCTGTTCGGCTTCGACAGCGACGATGTGACCGGCAAGCCGTTCGCCTCGCTGTTTGCGATCGAAAGCCAGCGCGCGGCGCGCGACTATCTCAACGGACTGTCCGAACCCGGCGTGGCGAGTGTCATGAACGACGGCCGCGAGGTGATCGGGCGCGAGTCGCAAGGACGCTTCATTCCGCTGTTCATGACCATCGGCCGGCTGCCCAACGACAGCGGCTTCTGCGCCGTCGTTCGCGACATCACGCAGTGGAAGCGGGCCGAAGAGGACTTGACGCAGGCACGTGCGGTGGCCGAGCGCGCGTCCTCGCAGAAGACCGATTTCCTGGCCCGCATCAGCCACGAGATCCGCACCCCGCTCAATGCCATCATCGGTTTTTCGGAATTGATGGTCGACGAGAAGTTCGGACCTGTCGCCAACGACCGCTACCGCGACTATCTGCGCGATATCAACCGCTCGGGCAATCATGTGCTCGACCTGGTCAACGACCTGCTCGACATCTCCAAGATCGAGGCTGGCCAGCAGGAGATGGCCTATGAGGCGGTGTCGCTCAACGACACGCTGGCCGAGACGGTGGCGATGATGCAGCCGCAGGCCAACCGCGAACGGGTCATCATCCGCTCCAGCTTCGCTTCGCGGCTGCCGGAAGTGGTGGCCGACCTGCGCAGCGTGCGCCAGATCGCGCTCAACATCCTGTCGAATGCCATCCGTTACACTCAGGCCGGCGGCCAGGTGATCGTCTCGACCGCCTATGAGACCTCGGGCGACGTCGTCATGCGGGTGCGCGACACCGGCATCGGCATGAGCCATGCCGAGATCGAGCAGGCGCTGAAGCCGTTCAAGCAGATCAACGCGCTGAAGCGCGGACGCGGCGACGGGACCGGGCTTGGACTGCCGTTGACCAAAGCGATGGTGGAAGCCAACCGTGCCCGGTTCACCATCAATTCGACACCGGGCGAAGGCACTCTGGTCGAGGTCGCTTTTCCGTCGACCCGTGTGCTCGCGGAATAGGTCAGCCCTCTCCGCGGTTCGGTCCCGATAAAAAGAAAAGGCGCCCAAAGGACGCCTTAAGAGATGGGATTGCTGTCACAACGGGGGCTTGAGCGAATTCGGATCCTCGGGGCTGAGGAACGGGATTTCTCCCTCAAGTTACCTGCGACTATCGACGCCGGACCTTAACAACTCCTTACCGGGGCTCCGGAAAATTTACGAATGTGTACCACTCATGAAATCTAGGTAAATTCTAGCGTGATATTTCGTTAACCATGCTGGAAAGGCCTTTTTCACCCATCTCGTTGCCTCCAACAGTGGCTCCTCTGGAGCGACATCCATTGGCGGTCACTCGGCCAGCTGTGGCAGGTTCTTGAACAGGTCGAGCGCTTCCGGGTTGGCGAGCGCTTCCTTGTTCTTGATGGCGCGGCCGTGCACCACGTCGCGCACAGCAAGCTCGGTGATCTTGCCCGACTTGGTGCGGGGAATATCCGACACGGCAACGATCCTGGCCGGGACATGGCGGGGACTGGCGCCACTGCGGATCTTAGCGCGTATGCGTTTTTCCAGATTCTCGTCGAGCTGCGCGCCGGCGGCCAGGCGCACGAACAGTACGACGCGCACGTCGTTGTCGAAGTCCTGGCCGATGCACAGCGCTTCCAGAATCTCCGGCATCTGTTCGACCTGGTTGTAGATCTCCGCCGTGCCGATGCGCACGCCGCCCGGGTTGAGCGTGGCGTCGGAGCGGCCATGGATGATCAGGCCGCCATGCGCGGTCCATTCGGCGAAATCGCCGTGACACCAGACATTGTCGAAGCGCTCGAAATAGGCCGCCCGGTACTTCTTGCCCTCGGGGTCATTCCAAAAGCCGATCGGCATCGCCGGAAAAGCCTTGGTGCAGACCAACTCGCCCTTCTCCTGCCGGACCGGCCTGCCGTCATCGTCCCAGACATCGACCGCAAGGCCAAGGCCGGGTCCCTGGATCTCGCCGGTCCAGACAGGCTGCGTCGGCACGCCGAGCACGAAGCAGGAGACGATGTCGGTGCCGCCGGAGACCGAAGCCAGATGCACGTCCTTCTTGATGCCGTCATAAACGAAGCGGAAATCTTCCGGCGATAGCGGCGAGCCGGTGGAGGAGATTGCCCGCACAGTGGCCAGATCATGCGTGCGGATCGGCTTGAGGCCAGCCTTGCGCACGGAATCGATGAACTTGGCCGAGGTGCCGAGGAACGTCATCTTCTCGGCATCGGCGAAATCGAACAGCACACTGCCGTCGGGGTAGAAGGGCGAACCGTCATAGAGCAGCAACGTGGCCCCCGAAGCGAGCCCCGACACCAGCCAGTTCCACATCATCCAGCCGCAGGTGGTGAAGTAGAAGAAGCGGTCGCCATCGGTGAGACCAGCATGCAGCCGGTGTTCCTTGACATGCTGGATCAGCGTGCCGCCGGCCGAATGGACGATGCATTTGGGAATGCCGGTCGTTCCCGACGAAAACAGGATGTAGAGCGGATGCGAAAACGGCAGCGGCTCGAAGGCAACGGGCTTGCCGACGAAGGGCGACAGCGCCTCTTCCAGCGCTACCGCCTTGTCGATGGTCCCGGCGACATCAGTCGATGTGCCGAGATAATCGACGACCAGAATCTTGCGGACAGTGCCGAGCTTGGCCGCGACCGCGGCGATCTTGTCGGCGACTTCGATCGCCTTGCCATTGTACCAATAGCCATCCGGCGCGATGAAGACGACGGGCTCGATCTGGCCGAACCTGTCGAGCACGCCCTGCTCGCCGAAGTCGGGAGAGCAAGACGACCAGACGGCACCGATCGAGGCCGCGGCCAGCATGGCGGCGACGGTCTCCGGCATGTTGGGCATCATGGCGGCAATGCGGTCGCCCTTCTTCACCTTGAGCGACAGGAAAAGCTGCTGCAGCCGCGAGGTCAGCGCGTGCAACGCGTTCCAGGACAGCCGGCGCTCGACCTTGTCTTCGCCGCGAAACACGATTGCGTCGCCTGAGCCGGTCTTCTTCAGCAGATTCTCAGCGAAATTCAGTGTCGCATCGGGAAAGAAAGAAGCGCCGGGCATCTTGTCGCCGTCGACGAGCAGGTTATCGCCCCTGTCGCCGACGATGCCGCAGAAATCCCAGATCAGGCTCCAGAACCCCTCACGGTCCTCGACCGACCAGGCATGAAGCTGCGAATACGAGGAAAACGCTACGCCGGCTTTCACTCCGGCGGCCTTGGTGAAGGCGGTCAAGGGTGCTGCGTCAATCTGGTCTTGCGTCGGGGTCCAGAGCGGTTGTCCGGCAGCCATGATCGTTCCTCCACGGTCGCCATCGCTTATGCATATCGCAGCGCAGCAGAGCAAGATTTTGTTCGGCTGATGCGACCAGATGTGCGCAAATGCCATCGCCGGGCCATAAAGACTTGAAATGCCTCAGCCCTAAGTCGTAGTGACAACTTGAAGTCGTGGTGGCGGCCGGAAGTCGTGGTCATGACTGGGGGTCGTGGTGACGACCGGGGTCGTGGTGACGATCGGGGTTACACCCGCCGGGCGATTTGTCGGAATGGAAGCATACGGGGCCATATGCCATCATCTATGATCCGGCGCGGAATATGGGCGATCGGCGCTGCCGTGATCGTCGTCGCGCTGGTCGTTGCCGCCCTGCCGCTGATTGCCTCCACCCGTATCGTGCGCGACCGCATCGCCTGGGAAATGAGCGCGTGGAGCGGCTTCCGGGTCGCCATCGACGGTTCGCCGCGCATCGAGGTCTGGCCGACATTCCGGGCAATCCTGACCGATGTGACGCTTTCACAATGGACCGACACCGAGGCGCCGCCTGTGGTCGAGGCAGAACGGGTCGAGGTCGACCTTTCCGCCATGGCGGCGCTGCGCGGCGACGTGGTGTTTTCGACGGCGCGGCTGGTGCGGCCGACGATCCGGGTCCAGCGCACGCCTGCCGGCCTTTTCCTGCCCGCTGTCCCCACCGGCGGGCGCATCACGCGTTCCATCGACACGGCGCGCGGCGTGGTCAATGCCGACCCCGCCAAGCCGGACCTCGACAAGCTGCCTACCGACACCTTCGGCACGGTCGAGTTTCGCGACGGCCGAATGGTAGCGTCCATCGGCGGCAAGGACGTCGAGATCCTGAGCAGTTTAAACGGTCAGGCGAATTGGGCGGCGATGAACAGCAATGCGACGCTGTCGGCAACAGGGATCTGGCGGGGCGAAAGCGTCGCGCTGGACGTCGCCTCGGCCAGACCGCTTGTGCTGTTTGCCGGCGGCACGGCGCCGCTGACGCTGTCCTTTAAGGCGGCGCCCGCCACCTTCTCGTTCGACGGCACGGCCAGCATGTCTGAAAATACCTATTTCGACGGTCAGGCGAAGTTCTCGGCACCCTCGCTGCGGCGTGTCCTGGAATGGTCGCAGGCCGGCATCGCTCCGGGTGCAGCGATCGGCTCGGTCAGCATTTCGAGCAAGATCACCGCGACCGGCGGGCGCGTCAAGTTCGACAACACGGCAATTGCACTCGACAACAATCCGGGGATGGGTGCACTGGACCTCTCGCTTGGCGAAGCACAACCTGTGATCTCCGGCACGCTCGCCTTCGACACGCTCGACCTCAGATCGTTTCTGTCAGCCTTCACCCCGCTGGTGCCGACCGGAGGGGCGGGACCCGGCGAAATCGACACAAGTTTCGCCGACAAGATCAATCTCGATCTGAGGCTGTCGGCAGCCCACGCCACGGCGGGACCTATCCAGCTCGCCGATGTCGCCGCCACGGCCCAGGTCAAGGATGGTCTGTCCGTCTTCGACATCTCCGATGCCTCGGCCTTCGGCGGCAACATCCAGACCAGCCTTCGCTTCGATCGCAAGCCGGAAGGCTCACAGGTCGAAATCCGCCTTCTGGCGTCCGACATCGACGGCGGTGCATTCGGCACGGCGGCAGGGATGACGCGGCTGGTGCCGGTCGGCACGGGCACCGTCTCGGTGATCCTCAAGGGGCCGGGCAGAACCTGGGATTCCATCTTCGACAATGCCGACGGCTCGGTCTCGGCGACCTTCGGGCCGGGTGCGTTGAGCAAGCTCAACCTGCCGGCCTTCCTCAAACATACCGAACAGGGCGGCTTCTTCGCGCTCGACGATGTCTCTGACGGAACATTGCCGATCGACGGTGCCGAGATCAAGGCCACCATTTCGAAGGGCGTGGCGCGGATCGACAAGGCCGAGGCCAATTCAGCGAAGTACAAGATCTGGCTGTCCGGCATCGCGTCCTACGCCGGGCGCGGACTGGCCTTGTCCGGCGGCGTCATTCAGCCTGACCAGGCGGCAACGCAGGCCAACGGCCAGCAAGGTCCCAACCAGTCATCATTCTTCGTCGGCGGAACCTGGAGCACGCCGTTCATTTCCCCGATCAGCCGCGGCGTTTCGGGGGAATAGGCGACACTGCGCCTTCTGTCTTTCACCCGCGCTGCGCCACCTGCTCGTCGAGCTGGCGCTGCACCTCACGCCGCTTGTTGGCAAGCGAGGCGATGATGACGCCCATCGCCACGACGGCGATCAAAATGGTACAGGCGGCGTTGATTTCCGGCGTCACGCCGAGGCGAACCTGGCTGTAGATCTTCATCGGCAGCGTCGTCGCGCCCGGCCCGGAGGTGAAGCTTGCGATGACCAGATCGTCGAGCGAAAGCGTGAAAGCCAGCATCCAGCCGGAGACGATCGCCGGCATGATGACCGGCAATGTGATCTGGAAGAAGGTCTTCACCGGCGTTGCGCCAAGATCCATCGCGGCTTCTTCCAGCGAGCGGTCGAAAGTCATGAGCCGCGACTGCACGACCACGGCGACGAAGCACATGGTC
>NZ_RZPQ01000251.1:0-7381 GCF_003999135.1 Mesorhizobium sp. M7A.F.Ca.CA.004.06.1.1
CCCGGCAACTCTACCGGCCGCCCGAGCCAGGCGAAGGAATGCCTGGCGAATTCGAACATTGCCTTGCGGCCGTGTTTCTCGTCGATCAGCATGCCGTAGCCGTCGCGGCCGGCGGCGACCTTCGCAGCCGCCTTGACTGCCAGCACCTTGAATTCTTCGATCCGTGCCGGATCGGCGCCGGCCTTCGCCGCCACATCCTCGAGCTGCACGCGGTGGTCGCACGCGAGCGCCATCAGCGAGGGAATGTCGCGCCGGCGCGTCGTTGCCCAATGGATGTGGTTGATCGCCTCGTCCTTGCGCAACGCCAGATGCTCGCTGCCGTGTTTGAGGAAGAACCGCAGTTCTTCGAAGGTCGGATATTCCGGCGCGCAGAGCAGACGCGACACGGCGAAGGCGCCGCAGGCATTGGCCCAGGTCGCCGCTGTCGCATGATCTTCGCCACCCAGCCAGCCGCGCAGGAAACCGGACATGAAGGCATCGCCGGCGCCCAGCACATTGTAGATCTCGATCGGAAATCCCTTGCCGACGACACCGTCCTCGAGATCGTCGCTGATCGGTCCGTCATAGACGATGCAGCCCATGGCGCCGCGCTTCAGGACGATGGTGGCGGACGACAGCGAGCGGATCGTCTTCAAGGCGCTCAGGCAATCGTCGGCGCCCGACGCGATCATGATCTCCTCCTCGGTGCCGACGATGAGGTCGCAATCGGGCAGCACCGTCTTCAACTGCGCCGAGACCCGGTCCGATTTCACATAGCGCTCGAACCCTTCGGCATGGCCGGCAAGGCCCCACAGGTTCGGCCGGTAGTCGATGTCGAACACCACCTTGCCGCCCTTGGCCTTCATGATGCGGATCGCCTTGCGCTGCGCGGCATCGCTGTTGGGCCTGGAAAAATGCGTGCCGGTGACGACGATCGAGCGCGCCGAGGCGATGAAGGCCTCGTCGATGTCTTCCGGCGCCAGCGCCATGTCGGCGCAGTCCGAGCGATAGAAGATCATCGGCGAAACGCCTTCGTCCTCGACCGACAGCAGCACCAAGGCGGTAAGCCGCTCCTTGTCGGTCTTAAGGCCGTCGACATTGACGCCTTCACGCGTCAGCTGCTCGCGGATGAAGCGGCCCATCTGCTCGTCGCCGACGCGGGTGAGCAGTGCCGAGCGCAGGCCGAGCCTGGCCGTGCCGACCGAGATGTTGGCCGGGCAGCCGCCGACCGACTTGGCGAAGGAGGTGATGTCCTCCAGCCGCGAGCCGATCTGCTGCCCATAAAGGTCCACGGAAGCGCGACCGATAGTGATAACGTCGAGCGGCGCGTATTCAGCGTCCACGGCTTCGCTCATTGGAACCTCCCGTCGGCCTTGTTGTGTTGGGGTACACGCGCGAGCGGCAGCGTGGCGCCGGGAATATGAAATAATAATTCCAATCCATAGTCAATATGGAATGAGTGTTCCTTCCGTGAAAAGTGTCTTTTCGGCGATGGATCAGGCCTTGCGCTTGCGGCCCGTGTCGCGTCGCTTCTCGCCGACGCCGACGGTCAGCGCCATGGCCAGCGCCATTGTCGCCGACAGCGAGCGGAAGCCGGCGAAATCGGCCTCTGCAACCTCGAACCAGACCTTGGCGAACTGGGCGAGCGGCGAAAACGAGCTGTCGGTGATGGCGACGATCGGCACGCCCTGTTCCGAAATGCTGCGCGCTTCCTCGATCGTGGCCGGTGCGTAGGGCGAGAAGGAAATGGCGATGACGGCATCCGCCGGCGTGGCGAAGCCGATCATCTCGGCATTCAGCCCGGCCGCCGATTCGATCAGCTGGTTGCGGATCTTCAGCTTGCCCAGCGCATAGGCGATGTAGGACGCCACCGGATACGAGCGGCGCTTGGCCAGCACGTAGATGGTCTCGGCCTTCGCCAGCAGGGAAATGGCGTCTTCCAGATGCGCGTCGTCCAGCGTGCGCGAAATGTCGTTGAGCGAGGTGCTGGCGGCGGCGACGAAGCCGTCGAAGATCGACCGATGGCCGGCGCCGCCCTCTGCCTTGGCGCGCAGCGCCTGCAGCCTTTCGTCATAGGATGAGTTGCGCTCGCGCAGCCGTTCGCGAAACACCTGCTGCAGGCTGGTGAAACCATCGAAGCCAAGCTGCTGGGCAAATCGGATCAGGGTCGAAGGCTGCACGCCGGCCGAAGCGGCGATGCTGGCGGCGGTGCCGAAAGCGATATCGTCGGGATTGTCGAGCGCATGGGCAGCGATCTGGGCGATGCGCTTCGGCAGGCTTTCGCGCCGCTCCAGGATGGTGGTGCGCAGCGTCTCGAAATCGCGAGGTACCCGTTCGTCCATCGTCGCTCTGTCCAGGCTCATACGTGAAGCGTCCTCTGTGCATCATCATAGCGAGCCTGCGCAAGAACACCATAAAAAATGAGGCAGACATTCCATTCCAAGAGAAAATGGACTAATTCATCCACGCAGCGCTTCAAGCAGTGGAGAAACGGAAAATGGTCGGCGTCGGTCTCATCGGTACGGGTTTCATGGGCAAGTGTCATGCCATCGCATGGAGTGCCGTCAGCGCCGTCTTTCCCGACGTTGCCAAGCCACGGCTGGTCCATCTCGGCGAGGTCAATGAAGAGCTTGCCCGGCGCAAGGCGGGCGAGTTCGGGTTCGCCAAGGCGTCGGGCGACTGGCGTGCCGTCGTCAACGATCCCGAAGTCGATATCGTCTCGCTGACCACGCCCAACCAGTTCCATCCGGAAATGGCCATCGCCATCCTCGAAGCCGGCAAGCATCTGTGGTGCGAAAAGCCGATGGCGCCGAGCTTTGCCGAGGCCGAGGCGATGGCAGCGGCGGCGAGAAAGTCCGGCAAGATCGCGGCGCTCGGCTACAACTACATCCAGAGCCCGGCCATCCGCCACATCGGCGCTTTGCTGGAAGAGAAGATCATCGGCGAGGTCAACCATCTGCGCATCGAGATGGACGAGGACTTTATGGCCGACCCAGAGGCGTTGTTCTTCTGGAAGCACGAAGCCGCGTCAGGCTATGGCGCGCTCGACGATTTCGCCGTGCATCCGCTGTCGCTGGTCTCAGCCCTGTTCGGCCGCGTCGCCAGTGTCATCTGCGACATGGCCAAACCCTATGCCGATCGCAAGCTGGCCAGCGGCGGCCGCCGCGCTGTGGAGACCTACGACATAGCCAGCGTGCTGATGCATCTGGAAAGCGGCATTGCCGGCACGCTGCTGGTCAACCGCTCGGCCTGGGGCCGCAAGGGCCGCATCGCCGTCCAGATCTTCGGCTCGAAAGGGTCGATCCTGTTCGACCAGGAACGATCGAACGAATTCCAGCTCTATCTCACATCAGATCGGCCGACCGAGCAGGGCTACCGCACCATCCTGGTGGCGCCGCACCACAAGCCCTATGACCTCTTCGTGCCGGCGCCAGGCCATGGCCTCGGCTTCAACGACCTCAAGATCATCGAGTGCCACGAACTGCTGACGCGGCTTGAAGGCAGGCCGGCACGGCTCATCGAATTCGCCGAAGGGCTGGAGATCGAGCGCACGGTGCACGCGATGGCGCGCTCCTTCGAGGAAAAGCGCTGGGTGGACGTGCGGTGAGGCGGCGGCTCACCTTCTCCCCTTGCGGGAGAAGGTGGCCTCGCGAAGCGAGGTCGGATGAGGGGTGCTCCAGGGAACACCAACGTCTCACTCCGCTGGAACACCCCTCATCCGTCTCGGCGCTGCGCACCGATCCACCTTCTCCCACAAGGGGGAGAAGGGAGAATCGCGTCAGCCGCCAACCGCCGCATTGATCTCCCATCCATTCACCCAGACCTGCCGCAAGCGGTCGCCTTCGCCCTTGAACCGCAACCCCGTCGCCTGGCAATCCTCGATCCGGTCGCTGCGGAAATTGCGGATCGCCTGGCGCAGCTCGCACCAGGCGACGATGTTGGCGGTTTCGGCGTAGTAGATGAGCGCGATCGGGCGGACGAGGCGCTCGGAGGCCCGGCCCATCTCGTCGCGATATGAGAGATCGAGCTTCTCCTCGTCGCGGATGGCGCGTCGCACCAGCGCCAAGTCGATCGCGCCGGTCGAGGGCGCGGCGAATCCCCACGCATGCAGCGCATTGGCGTCGAAGGCCTGGCGCAAGGGTGGTGGCACCGCCCCGGCGATCTTGGCGCTGACGCGCTTGGCCGCCTGCTTGAGCTCGCTGTCTCCGGTGCGCTCCAGCAGCGCCAGCGACAGGACGATCGCCTCCATCTCCTCGATCGAGAACATCAGCGGCGGCAGGTCGAAGCCGGGGCGCAGGATATAGCCGATGCCGCGGCCCCCTTCGATCGGAACGCGCATCGCCTGCAGCGCTGCGATGTCGCGATAGATCGAGCGTACCGTCACTTCCAGCCGCTCGGCAATCGTCGCCGCCGTCACCGGCTGCCGCGCCAGCCGCACGATCTGGATGATCTCGAACAGGCGTGACGCCTTGCGCATTTTTTCCCCGGGTTGCGAGCCCAATTGACACAGCATTGTCAGTTGGGCTGACCTATAGGAGCGCCTATCGACTTGAAAATCAACAGGTTCCGCTGCGGTTTGGCGGAGCGAGGCGGCAGGCAACTGACATGGGCTATGCGGAAAATCTCTGGCTTTTCTTTATCCTGCTGTTCGGCATCATCGCCGTTCCGGGCATGGACATGCTCTTCGTGCTTGCCAATGCACTGACCGGCGGGCGCGACAGGGGTCTCGCCGCGACCGGCGGCATCATGGTCGGCGGCATGGTGCACACGCTGAACGGCGCCATCGGCGTCGGCCTGCTGATGCATTTCGTGCCGATCCTGTTCAAGCCGCTTCTGCTTGCCGGCGCCGCCTACATGGCCTTTATCGGCATCACGCTGATGCGCAGTTCCATCACTGTCGGTCAGGAAGGGCCTGCCGGCAGCCGGTCCGCATGGAAGGCCTTTCGCCAGGGTTTTGTGACCTGCCTGATCAACCCGAAGGCATACCTGTTCGTGCTTGCCGTCTACCCGCAGTTCCTGAAACCGGACTACGGTCCGATCTGGATGCAGGCGACGGTCATGGGGCTGCTGACCGTGGCCACCCAGGCTGCGATCTATGGCGGACTGGCGATCACGGCTGGCCGCAGCCGCAACCTTCTGATCGCCAATCCGCGGGCGACCATTTTTGCCGGCCGGGCGGCCGGACTGCTGCTCTTTGCCGTGTCGGTGTTCACGGCATGGGAAGGATTAAGGGCGGCGTAGGATTTCTTGCGAAGAAGACCCCCACCTCTAACCCCTCCCCCACAAGGGGGAGGGAGACTCCAGTCGGCGCTGACAACGGCAAACTGCCAATGTTTCAGACGCCAAAAGGATCGGTGCGCGGCAGCGTTCCCTCCCCCTTGTGGGGAGGGTCCTTCTTCGCAAGAACCCATATGCGATAGCCCTGCCTCAAGGGGGGAGATCGGACGTCGCGACCATTTTCGCCAATTTTCGACGTTAGAAAAAAGCTGTGAAGTTGAAGCTGCCAATCTCCCCACTTGAGGGGGAGATGTCCGGCAGGACAGAGGGGGGCGCTGTCTCGCCGACATCCAAAGAGTCCGGCTAATTCCCCGACACCAATGTATCCGTGATCTCAAACCGCTCGGCCACCCCGATGCGGATCATGTTGAGGCTGCCTTCGCGGGTGAAGCGGAAGTCGCCGGGCGCGTCGGAACCGGCCGGCTGGCCGGCACGGAAGGAAATGATGCGCGTGCCGCCGTCGGGCCAGGTCACAGTGATGTTCGCCTTGTCGGCGGTGTGCACCACGCTGACCTTGCAGCGCTCCATCGGCTGGCCGACATAGCGGGCGCAGGGAATCTCGGGATCCGGCGAGACGTCAGGCGCCGCCAGCGCCAGTACGTACGCATCCTGCATGGCGGCGCGGCCGATTTCGGCGGCGGATTTTGGCGTGCTTTCGGCTGCCGGGCCGGCGCCGCCAAGCCGCGCCGTCAGGTCGGGCGGTGCGACCGGCGCGCTGTTGGCCGGGCCGGTGGCATGGGATTGATCCGGCGCCGAGGACTGCCCGGCGTCATTGGCGCTGCCGGTGGAGGCAACCACCGGCGCGTCGGCCGGTCTTGTCTCGCCTTCGACATAGGGAGCCGGATTGAGGGGGATGAGATAGCGCGCCGGCGCCCAGCCGCTCAGCTTCTCCTTGCCCGTGCTTTCGATTTTGCACCATTTGTAGCCGTTGATGTCGTTGCAGCCGAGATTGGTGACCATGTCGCCGCTGCTCAGCCGCGCCTCGACCGTGGCGACCGGCGATGCGGTGGTGCGGACTTTGAGAAGGTCGTCCGGCGCCAGGCCGGTGACGACGGAGATGACGAGCTCCGGCGCCTCTTGGGCCATCTCTTCAGCCATAGCGGGGGCAATCACCGGCCACGCCGTCATCAACAGCGGAGCCGCAATCAGCGCATGGAGGGTTGTTCGGAGCGTAACTGTGCGCCTCATCTTTTGGCCGTGCGCTGATACCGTGCCGCGGCGGATCGAGCCCGCCGCAAGCCCGGCCGGTTTTATAAGGGACGACGCGGCGCCATGTAAGCCCGAAAATTCGGCTCGCCGTTTCGCCAGCCTCAACCCGGACCGCCGGGCCGTGAGGCAGCTCAGCTGGACGGGCGTGAACGCGCAAGAGCGTTCAGCCGGGCATGAACGCAAGAGCGTTCAGCCGGGCAGGGGCATGAAGCCGGTTCTGAGCGCGTGAGCCCATTCCGGCCGGCCCGCCTGTTCGGCTTGCCTGGCGGCCGCCTCGTGGTCGTAGTCGACGGCGATGGCCTCGAAGCGGTCGGGTTGGCCGTTGCTGCCCAAGGTGACGATGCCGTAGCGCGCATGCGGCGAGCCCTGCTCGGAGACATGCGCCGGCGGTGTGGAATCCTCATAGGCAGGGCAGCCGATGCTGCCCGGATTGAAGATGACGGGACCATCGGGGACGCGGATCAGTTCCGCGCGGTGGCTGTGGCCGCACAGCGCGATGCGGCAAGCCGGGTCGAGCGTCTTCAGCCGCCGCCGGATCGCCGCCAACGGCGCACGCACCAGCTGGCCATTGACGATGGTATCGGCGAGATATTTCTCGTCATGGTCGGGACGGGCGTGGAAAGCGATGATTCCGGGTGCGATCTCCAGCGTCAGCGGCTGGGCGAAAAGCATCTGGCGCTGCGTCTCGGTCAGCCGCTCCTGCGCATAGACGTCGGAGGGCCACATGGTGTCATCGGCGGGGTCGGCGGCGACACGGCGGTCGTGGTTGCCGCGCACGGTCGGCAGGTTCAGCGCCTCCAACCGCGCAAATGTCTCGCGCGGCCAGAGCGGGCCGGAAACGCTGTCGCCGAGATTGACGGTCAGGTCGGCGCCGCCGCGCCGCTCCAGATCGTCAAGCACGGCGTCGAGCGCCAGC
>NZ_RZPQ01000252.1:0-7374 GCF_003999135.1 Mesorhizobium sp. M7A.F.Ca.CA.004.06.1.1
GACGCGCCCGAGGCGGTGTCCGTCAACGGCAACCGCGAACTGATCGGTCAGGCGCTGTCGAACATCGTCGACAACGCCATCAAATATTCGACCGGTGCCAATGCCCAGCCGGCGGTGCGCGTCACGCTCGAGCGAGCCGGTACGGACGTTCGCCTGTCTGTTGCCGACAATGGACACGGCATTCCCGACGATGGCGACCGGGCGCGGGCCACGGAACGTTTCGTGCGGCTGGAGAAGAGCCGTTCGCAGCCGGGTTCCGGTCTTGGCCTCAGCCTCGCCAAGGCGGTCATGACGTTCCACAATGGCCGGCTTGAACTCTTGCCTGGCAATCCCGGATTATCCGTGGTCATGAGTTTCCCAGCACGGGAGGATCACTGATGAGCACGGCTGCGAGGGCGAAAGATTGGCTGCTGAAGCCGGCGACCAGCCTGGCTCCGCTGGACGAAGACCGTGCGCGGCTGGAACTGGCCGAGATCGCTTCCGCGGCGCGCGAAGAAGGACTGACGCGGCTGGCCAAGTTCCTGGCCGGCAAGGGCGAGGGCCAGGATTTCCTTGCTGCCGTCTTCGATCTGTCGCCGTTCCTGCGCGATACCGCACGTCGCCGGCCGCAAATCCTGGACGGGCTGTTCGAGCAGACGATCGAGGCTCGACTGAAGGTGATCGGCGCCGCCATCGACCAGGTGCATCTAGCCGAAGCAGTCTCGGAATCCGGCTTGATGATGGAGCTGCGCCAGTGGAAGGCGGAGGCGCATTTCCTCATCGCGCTGGCCGATCTTGCCGGCGAGGCCGAAACGGCGCTGACGGTCCGGCGGTTGAGCGACCTCGCAGACGCCTGCACCCGCGCCGCCGTCGACTTCCTGCTGCGCGACGCGCATAGCGAGGGCAAACTCAAACTGCCGGATGTCGGCAATCCGTCGAAACAGTCGGGCTGGATCCTGCTCGGCATGGGCAAGCTCGGCGCGCATGAGCTGAATTTTTCCTCCGACATCGATCTGGTGGTTTTCTTCGATCCGGAAGCGCCCGCCGTCGTCGATCCGCTCGACGCCACCGAGTTGTTTTCGAGGCTGACGCGCCGCCTGGTGCGCATCCTGCAGGACCGCACCGAACACGGTTATGTCTTCCGCACCGATCTGAGACTGCGCCCAGACCCCGGTTCGACACCGCTGGCGATCCCGGTCGAGGCGGCACTGCGCTACTACGAGGCGCGCGGCCAGAACTGGGAGCGCGCCGCGATGATCAAGGCACGCCCGGTGGCGGGCGATCTGGCCGCGGGTGCGGCCTTCCTCAAGGAGTTGCAGCCCTATATCTGGCGCAAATACATGGACTACGCGGCGATTGCCGACGTCCATTCGATCAAGCGCCAGATCCACGCCCACAAGGGCCATGGCGAGATTGCGGTCAAGGGCCACAACGTCAAGCTTGGCCGCGGCGGCATTCGAGAGATCGAGTTCTTCGTCCAGACCCAGCAGCTCATCGCCGGCGGACGCTTCCCTGAACTGCGTGGCCGCGAGACCGTGCCGATGCTCGGCGAGCTTGCGACCGGCGGCTGGATCACCGCCGAGGCGCGCGATGCGCTTGCCCGCCAGTACTGGTTCCTGCGACGCGTCGAACATGCCGTGCAGATGGTTGCCGACGAGCAGACGCACACGCTGCCGGAAGATGATGAAGGCTTGGAGCGTATCGCACGCATGCTCGGCTTTGCCGATGCTTCTGCCTTTTCTCAAGCGTTCCGTGCCTCGCTGCAGCAGGTCGAACGTCACTACGCGGCACTGTTCGAAACAGCACCCGAACTGTCGACCGGCATCGGCAACCTGGTCTTCACCGGCGATGTGGACGATCCCGATACGCTGCAGACCTTGCACGGGCTCGGTTTTCAGCGGCCAAGCGACATCTGCCGCGTCATCCGTGGCTGGCATTTCGGCCGCTATCGCCTCACCCAGTCGGCGGAGGCACGCGAGCGGCTGACGGAACTGACGCCGGCGCTGCTGCGCGCCTTCGGCCAGACGCGCCGGGCCGACGAAGCTCTGATGCGCTTCGACGAGTTTCTCGCCGGCCTGCCGGCTGGCATCCAGCTGTTCTCCCTGCTGCAGTCCAATCCTGCCCTGCTGAAGCTTCTGGCGACGATCATGGGGGCCGCCCCCCGGCTGGCGGCGATCATCACCCGCAGGCCGCATGTCTTCGATGGTTTGCTCGACCCGGCCATGCTCACCGAATTACCCGACCGCGCCTATCTGTCGGCGCGGCTTTCCGCCTTCGTCGAGGGCGACCGGCTTTACGAGGATGTGCTCGACCGGCTGCGCATTTTTGCCTCCGAGCAGAAATTCCTGATCGGTGTCCGGCTGCTCGCCGGCTCGATCGATCCGGCGCGGGCCGGCCGCGCCTTTTCCGATCTGGCGGATCTCACCATCGAGGCTGCGTTGCAGGCGGTGACGGCCGAATTCGCGGCACGCCACGGCACCATTGCCGGCGGCGTGGTTGCGCTGCTCGGTATGGGCAAGCTTGGCAGCCGCGAGCTGACCGCCGGATCGGATGTCGACCTGATCCTGCTCTACGACCACGCGTCGGATGCCGAAGAGTCCGATGGCGACAAGCCGCTGGCACCTTCGCATTACTACACCCGCATGACGCAAAGGCTGATCGCGGCGGTGTCCGCGCCGACGGCGGAGGGGGTGCTCTACGAACTCGACCTGCGCCTGCGGCCGTCCGGCAACAAGGGACCGGTGGCCACCCATATCGATGCCTTCAAGAAATACCAGCGCCAGGAAGCCTGGACCTGGGAGCACATGGCGCTGGCCCGCGCGCGCGCCATAGCCGGTGACGCTAGCCTGTGCGGCGAGGTTGAAGCGGAAGTAGCGGCTGTACTTGGCCAGCCGCGCGATGCTGCAAAGGTGATGGCCGAGGCTGCGGACATGCGGGCCATGATCGAGAAGGAAAAGCCGCCGCGCGATCTCTGGGACATCAAGCTTATTCCCGGCGGCCTCATCGATCTCGAATTCATCGCCCAGGTGGCCGTCATTACCGGGCAAGTCGAGACCGGGCGCCGCGCCACCGGCACCGCCGAGATCCTGTCGCGCCTGGCACCGGGCTTCGCGGCTGCCGGGGTGAGGCAGGAGCTTGGCGATGCCTACGCGCTCTATCTGGCGCTGACCCAGATGACGCGGTTGTGCCTCACGGGAGCCTTCGAGCGCGACGACGTTCCGCCGGGGCTTTCGGATCTGCTTCTGGCGGTGACCGACCTGCCGGATTTCGGTGTGCTGGAAGCACACCTCAAGGAGACGTCGCAGAAGGTCAGGAAGGATTTCGATCTTTTGCTTCGTACGGGATGACCGTGAAGCGGTCGTTCGGAGTATCGGACAAAAATGAGACCCTGTTTGGGGAAATCCGATGCTCAAGCAAAGAGATAGAGCCGGCGGAAAATCTCACGCTGCAACCTTGATCGCCAGCACGGCCCTCTTCACCGGAATGCGCACCGACACGATCGTGCCGACACCTTCGCTCGACCGGATCTTCAGCGCGCCGCCCTGAAGCTCGGCCAGCGAACGTGAGATGGCAAGGCCAAGGCCAGACCCGGCATGGCTCTTGGAGAACTGGTTCTGCACCTGCTCGAAGGGCCGTCCGAGCTTGCCGAGCGCCTCCTTGGGGATGCCGCAGCCATTGTCCTCGATCGTCAGCACCAGCGCACCGGATGTGTTGCGGGCCCTGACCGATATGTGGCCGCCCTGGCCGGTGAACTTCACCGCATTGGACAAAAGGTTGATGACGATCTGCTTGATCGCACGGCGATCGGCGACCAGCGTCAGCGCATCGGCAATGCGCGTTTCCACGGTGATGGCCTTTTGCGCCGCCTGCAGCGAAACGACGCGTACGGTTTCGCTGATCAGCGGGCCGAGGTCGATTTCTTCCCGGTCCAGAGAGAACTGGCCAGCCTCGATCTTGGACATGTCGAGAATATCGTTGATGACGCCCAGCAGATATTTGCCGCTGCTGTTGATGTCGGTGGCATATTCCTCGTAGCGCTCCGATCCGAGTGGGCCGAACAGCCCTTGCTCCATCAGTTCGGAGAAGCCGATGATCGCGTTCAGCGGCGTGCGCAACTCATGCGACATGTTGGCCAGGAATTCGGATTTGGCCCGGTTCGCCGCTTCGGCCCGTTCGGTTTCCTTCATGTATTTGCGGTTGAGGTCGACCAGTTCGCGCGAACGCTCCTCCTCGGCCCGCCGCGCCAGGCTGAGATCATGGATCGTTGCCATCAGCCGCCGCTCGCTGTCGACCAGCTTCTCCTGGTGCAGCTTGATCTGGGTGATGTCGGAGCCGACCGAGACGATGCCGCCGTCCCGGGTCTTCAGTTCGTTGACCTGCAGCCAGCGGCCGTCGGCCAGCTGCCGCTCGAAAGTGGCGCCGCCTTGCAGGCCGCTGGTGTGGGCAAGGCGCCGTTCGGAAGCAAAGGCCAGCATGCGTTCTTCCAGCGCCGCGCGCGCGGTGCCCGGCATCACGTCGCGGTCCGAAAGCCCGTTGTCCTGCTGGTATTTGGAATTGCACATGATCAGGCGCTGCGTCGAATCCCACAGCACGAAGGATTCGTTGATGTTCTCGATCGCCGTTCTGAGGCGAAGGTCGGCAGCCTCGGAACGCAGCGCCAGATGACGCTGTTCGGTGACGTCGACGGCAATGCCGATCAGCTGGATCTCCGGCGCTTCCGGATCGATGACCTGTGCCCGTGCGCGCATCCAGACCCATTGGCCGTCCGCATGGCGCATGCGGAACACCTGGTCGATATGATCGATCTCGCGTGCGACGATTCTGTTGGCGAGCTCGAACAGATCGCCGTCCTCGGGATGGATGATCTGGTCGACCTCGCCGAAGGACAGCATCGTGTCGCAGGGCTTGTAGCCGAGCATGTCATACATCGAGCGTGACCAGTACATCTTGCCGCGCACCATGTCCCAGTCCCACAGGCCGCAGCGGCCGCGCACCAGCGCCATGTCGATGCGCTGATGCGCTTCGAGGTAGATACGGTCAGCCGCCTGCGCACGCGCCGCCTGGCCGAAATAGGCATAGAGGATGACGATCAGCACACCGGCCGTCAGCACGAACAGGGTGACGTTCAGCGAAACAGTCTTGCGCCATGCATCGAAAACCGCGTCCTGTGGCACCAGGGCCGCCGATGCACCCTTTCCGCCATTCGCCAGGCTGACCGCCGCGTACCAATCCCGTCCGTCGATGTTGACGTCCATGACGCCGGCACGATCGCCGAACATGAACAAGGGCTGGCCGCCCTCGACGAGGCCGTCGAGCGAATGGCCCTGCCATGGCATCGAGCGCGGCGTCACCGCGACGATCTTGAAAGCGCTGTCGGTGATGACAAGCACATGGCTGCGGCCCATCGCGCCCTGACGGCTGGTGGTCTCCAGCAGATCCTGTATGGCGCCGGGCACCGTTTCCGAGGTTGTGGCGAGCGAACTGGCCAGCTGGCCCGCCGCCAGCGTCAGGATCGCCTTGGCATTGCGCTCGACATCGTCGCGCTCGTTCATCAGCGACAGCACACGCAGCGCCGCGATGACGATCAGGAAGGTGATGATGAGGACAGGTATTGATCGGCGCAGCAGCGGCTCGGCGGCCAGAAGCCGCCGGTAGGCCGGTTCGGCGATGAGCCGCGTATTCCCGGCAAGACCGTCGCCGCGCGTCTCGCGATGCGCAAAAACCGTCCCTCCGGGCGCGCCCCACGCGTCCGCCTTCGCCATAAATGGCACTCCCCGAATTTGCCTATGCTGCTTGGTGATCCGGCAAACGCCGCACATCCGAATCGTCAGTAAAGAATCAAAGGTGATTCGCCTTGTCCAGTAGTCCGGCGAAAAAAGATTAAAAATCGACTAAAATAATGCCGAAACGGTCCAATGCCGCTTGTGCGCCTGACCGTCTCTGAGGATTGACAAATTGTAGTTTATAAACTACATGATCCTCATGATCGACCTGAAGCAGACGGAAACGTTCCGAAAGTGGTGGACGCGGCTAAGGGATGAGCGCGCTCGGGGTGCGATCTTTGCTCGGCTCGACCGCCTTGCCTATGGGCATCCGGGAGATGTCGAGCCCGTGGGGGAAGGGATAAGCGAGTTGCGTATCCACTACGGCCCGGGCTACCGCGTCTATTTTCAGAAGCGGGGGACCACGATCATCGTCCTTCTGTGCGGCGGCGACAAAGGCACCCAAAAGAAGGACATCACGACGGCGAAACGTCTGGCAAAGGAATGGAGCGAATGAAATGGCTGAGAAACTGACAACCTTTGATCCGGCTGAAGGCCTGACCTCTGATGAGGCCATTGCGGCATTCATGGCGGAAGCATTTGCTTCCGAAGATTCCGGCTATATCGCGCACGCGCTGGGTGTCGTAGCCCGCGCCAAGGGCATGGCCCAAATAGCGAGCCAGACGGGACTTTCGCGTGAACAGCTTTATCGCTCCTTCAGTGAGAACGGCAATCCGACCCTGAAAACGACGATTGCCGTGATGAAGGCGCTTGGGATCGAGTTGACCGCAAAGCCCCAGTCCCATCAGCCGGGACTGATTTAACGGGCGCTTGAAGAAATTGCATATTTACGTCAGCGTGCGCTCGACGATATCCCGCAGATCCGCCGACAGGTTTTCGGCGCCGGCGATCGACAGCAGCGCTTCCCTGGCCTTGGCCTGCCGCAAAGGTTCGAGCGAACGCCACGATCTGAGCGCCGTCGCCAGCCTGGCCGCCACTTGCGGGTTGCGCTTTTCAACCTCGAGCACAGTCTGGGCAAAGAACCAGTAGCCTTCGCCGTCAGCACGATGGAAGCCGGTCTGGTTGGCGCTGGAGAAGGTGCCGATCAGCGAGCGCACCCGGTTCGGATTGCCCATCGAGAAGGCCGGGTGGCTGGTCAGGGCCTTCACGGTGTCGACGGTTTGCGGTCCCGGAACGCTGGCCTGGATCTGGAACCATTTATCCATGACCAGCGGGTCGGACCTATAGGTCGTCTCGAAAGCCGCCAGCGCCTCGACCGCCTCGGGCGAACCGTGGTGACGATGCGCGAGCACGGCAAGTGCTGCCGCGCGGTCGGTCATGTTGGTCGCCGACTGGAAATGCCTGGCGGCGAGTGCTGCTCCACTCGGCTGCAGCGACAGATAATCCAGCAAGGTGTTGCGCAAGGCGCGTCGTCCGGCGCTCGCCGCGTCGGGGCTGAACGCTGCTTTGTCTGCAAGGCCGCGGTAAAGGCCCGAAAAAACGTCCCGGTTCGCAGTGCCGATCGCCAACGCCAGTGCCTCGCGAGCCGCATAGATAGCATCGGGGTCGATGTTCCGGCCGATGTCGCGGGCGATGTCGGCTTCGCCGGGCAATGCCAGCGCCAGTGCTCGAT
>NZ_RZPQ01000253.1:0-7320 GCF_003999135.1 Mesorhizobium sp. M7A.F.Ca.CA.004.06.1.1
GCTCGCCGCGACCGAAGCCGGCTATTCCAATCTGGTCAGGCTGGTCAGCCGCGTCTACCTCGAAACGCCGCCAGGCGAAGCCGTGCACCTGGCCACCGAAATGATGGAAGGCTTTTGTGACGGGTTGATCTGCCTCAGCGGTGGGCCGCGCGGACCGATCGGCACCGCGCTCAAGGAAGATCGCCGCGATCTGGCCGAAGCCCGGCTTTTGACCCTCAAGGCAATGTTCGGCGACCGGCTCTATGTCGAGCTGGATCGGGTTTCCGGTTATGATCGCGTGATCGAAAAATCCTCGATCGATCTGGCCTATGCCCATGAACTGCCCCTGGTCGCCACCAACGAGGCGTTCTTTTCCTCCCGTGACGACTATGACGCACATGACGCGCTGATCGCCATCGCCGAAGGATCGGTCGTCGCCGCCGACAATCGTCGCCGGCTGTCGCCGGACAATTTCCTGCGCAGCCAGGCCGATATGGCCAGGCTCTTTGCCGATCTGCCAGAAGCGATCGACAACACTGTCGAGATCGCGCTGCGCTGCTCCTATTATCCCAAAAACCGCAATCCGATCCTGCCGCGCTTCACCGGCGGCGATGTCGCTGACAATGACGCCGCGGTGCAGGCGGAAGCCGACGAACTGGCCCGCCAGGCGCATGAGGGGCTCGACGCGCGCCTCGCCATGCATGGCCCGACTGCGGGCTACTCGGTCGAGCAATACCGCGAGCGGTTGAATTTCGAGCTTGGCATCATCACCAAGATGAAGTTTCCCGGCTACTTCCTGATCGTTGCCGACTTCATCAAATGGGCCAAGGCGCAAGGCATTCCGGTCGGGCCAGGCCGCGGTTCGGGCGCAGGCTCGCTGGTCGCCTATTCGACGACCATCACCGACATCGATCCGCTGCGCTTCTCGCTGCTTTTCGAGCGCTTCCTCAATCCCGACCGCGTGTCGATGCCCGACTTCGACATCGACTTCTGCCAGGATCGGCGCGAGGAGGTCATCCGCTACGTCCAGCAGAAATACGGCCGCGACCAGGTCGGCCAGATCATCACCTTCGGTACGCTGCAGGCGCGCGCCGTGCTGCGCGACGTCGGCCGCGTGCTGCAGATGCCCTATGGCCAGGTCGACAAGCTCTCCAAGATGGTGCCGCAGAATCCGGCCAACCCGGTCAAGCTCGCCGACGCCATCGCCAACGAGCCGCGCTTTGCCGAAGAGGCCGAGAGGGAGCCGATCGTCCAGACGCTGCTCGACATGGCGCAGAAGCTGGAGGGCCTTTACCGCCACGCCTCGACGCACGCCGCCGGCATCGTCATCGGCGACCGGCCGTTGTCGGAACTGGTGCCGATGTACCGCGATCCGCGCTCGGACATGCCCGTCACCCAGTTCAACATGAAATATGTTGAGCAGGCCGGGCTGGTGAAGTTCGACTTCCTCGGCCTGAAGACGCTGACCGTGCTGGAGACGGCGGTCAAGCTGATCCGCCGGCGTGGCATCGAGATCGACCTGGCGACGATCCCGCTCGACGATCCCGAGACCTACGCCATGCTGTCGCGCGGCGAAGTGGTCGGCGTGTTCCAGGTGGAAAGCGCCGGCATGCGCAAGGCGCTGATCGGCATGCGGCCCGACTGCATCGAGGACATCATCGCGCTGGTTGCGCTCTACCGCCCCGGTCCGATGGAGAACATTCCGACCTACAACGCCAGAAAGCATGGCGAGGAGGAGATGGCGTCGATCCATCCCAAGATCGACCATCTGGTGAAGGAGACGCAAGGCGTCATTGTCTACCAGGAACAGGTGATGCAGATCGCGCAGGAGCTGTCCGGCTACTCGCTCGGCGAAGCCGATCTGCTGCGCCGCGCCATGGGCAAGAAGATTCGCGCCGAGATGGACAAGCAGCGCGAGCGCTTCGTCTCCGGCGCGGTCGAGCGTGGCGTCGGCAAGCCGCAAGCCGACTTCATTTTCGACCTGCTGGCCAAGTTCGCCGACTATGGTTTCAACAAATCGCACGCCGCCGCCTATGCGGTGGTTTCGTACCAGACCGCCTATCTCAAGGCGCATTATCCGGTCGAGTTCCTGGCGGCGTCGATGACGCTCGACATGGGCAACACCGATAAGCTCGCCGATTTCCGCCAGGACGCGCTGCGCCTTGGTATCGAGGTTTTGGCGCCTTCGGTGATGTCGAGCTTTCGCCCCTTCGAGGTCGGTGAGAACCGCATCTACTATTCGCTGGCAGCGCTCAAGGGTGTCGGCGACGCTGCGGTCGAGCACATCGTTGCCCAGCGTGGCGAAAAGCCGTTCAAGAACCTCGCCGATTTCTGCGAGCGGGTCGATCCCAAGATCGTCGGCAAGCGTGTCTTCGAAAGCCTGATCATGGCCGGCGCGCTCGATTGCTTCGGCCACGACCGCGCATCGATGATGGCGGGCGTGGAACGCATGATGGGACTGGCGTCGCTGGCGCAGCAGAACGCGGTTTCCGGCCAGCACGACATCTTCGGCGCTTCGCTCGGCGCCCAGTCGCAGGCCCTTAATCTGCCCGCGACGGAGCCATGGCTCGCCGCCGACCGGCTGCACCGTGAATTCCAGGTGGTCGGCTTCTATCTCTCGGCGCACCCGCTCGACGAGTACAAGGCAGCCCTGCAGAAGATGCGGGTTCAGACCTGGGCCGAGTTTTCGGCGGCCGTCAAACGCGGTGCCGCCGCCGGCCGTCTGGCCGGCACGGTGACGTCCAAGCAGGAGCGCAAGACGCGCACCGGCAACAAGATGGGCGTTATCGCCTTTTCCGACACATCCGGCCAGTACGAAGCCGTGCTGTTTTCCGAAGGACTGGCGCAATATCGCGATCTGCTCGAGGCCGGCCGCTCCGTGGTCATCACCGTTGCCGCCGAGGACAGGCCGGAAGGCGTCAATCTGCGCATCAACTCGGTGCAGTCGCTGGAGGACGAGGCAAGCCGTATCCAGAAGGCACTTCGCATCTTCGTGCGCAACGCCTCGCCGATCAACACGCTGGCCGGCCAACTGACTGTCAGGGGCGAGGGGCAGGTCAGCTTCGTGCTGATCAAGGACGAAGGCGAGGGCGAAATCGAGATCGAGCTGCCGAACCGCTACCGGATTTCGCCGCAGATCGCTTCGGCGATGCGCGCGGTGCCGGGTGTGGTCGAAGTGGAGCTGGTGTGACCCCCGCTCTTTCTCGCGCGCGGCGGTCAGCCGGGCGGTCGCTGCCGCGAACGCCAGCGCAGTCAGTATGAAGCCGGCGCAGAGGAACGGGTCGCAGGCGGTTTCAGCCTTGGCGCGGCTGCGTGACAGGCTGCGCAGGCTCTATCATGGGCGCACGCCGGCCGCTTTCCGGTTCCAACTGGTGGCCGTCGTCATCGACCTCGCCATCATCGCCTTCTTCATCGCGACGCCGGTTCTTCAGGACAAGCCGTCCTTCCTCTGGCTCGACTATTCGGCGGCCGCGCTTGTCGCCGCGGATCTGGTCGCCCGGCTGCTTGCCTCCAAAAACATGCTGCGGCTGATGAAGCAGCCGACGTCGTGGGTCGATGTCTTCATCCTTTTGACGCTGCTGATGCCGACGGCGTTCGCCAATCTCGCCTTCCTGCGCATCCTGCGGCTGTGGTCGCTGTCGCGCAGCGGTTCGCTCTGGCGCCATCTGGAGATGCGCGGCCTGAGGCCGTGGCGCGAGGCCAGCCACGCGGTCATCAACCTTTTGACCTTCCTGTTCGTCATCACCGGCTTCGTCTACACGTTCTTCTTCCGCACTGGCGCCGGTCTGGAAAACTATGTCGACGCGCTTTATTTCACCGTCGCCACGGTGACGACGACCGGCTTCGGCGACATCGTGCTGCCGGGCATAGCCGGCAAGCTGACCGCAATCGTCACCATGATCATCGGCATATCGCTGTTTGTCAGACTGGCTCAGGCGATCTTCCGGCCAGCCAAGGTTTTGTTTCCCTGTCCGCAGTGCGGCTTGCGGCGGCACGAGCCGGACGCCGTGCATTGCAAAGCCTGCGGTCATCTTCTCAACATACCCGACGAAGGGAACTGACGGCCGGCGTACTACGACGCCGCCACTTCGGCCGGCTTTATAGCCCTGCGCTGAAGATTGAGCAGATTGCCCATCAGGATCAGCAGCGCGCCGCCGGCGGTGAAGGCATCGATCTGCTCGCTATAGAGCAGCCAGCCAATCAGCGCCGATAGCGGCACGCGCAGAAAATCCATCGGCGAGACGATGGTCGCATCGGCATAGCCAAGCGCGCGGGCCATACAGAAATGCGACGACATGCCGGTGAAAGCGATCAGCACGATCCACGGCCATAGCTCCAGTGGCGGATTGCGCCACGTATAGAGCGCCGGGATGAGACCGACCATCGACTGGATAATCAGCATCCAGCAGATGATGCGCACGACGCTGTCAGTCCGGGTCAGCGATTTGATCGTGACCACCGAGATGCCGAAGCAGGCCGCGGCACCCAGCACGACGAGATGTCCAGGGTCGACCGAGCCGACACCGGGGCGCACGATGATCACCACGCCGATCAGCCCCAGCCCGATCGCTGCCAGCTTGGGCCGGTTCAGCCTTTCGCCCAGAAAAATCACCGCCAGGATAGCTGTCCAGATCGGCGTGGTGAATTCGATCGAGATCAGCACCGCCAGCGGGATCAAAGTGAGGGCGTAGAGCCAGGCCGCCTGGCCCGTGTAATGGATGACGTTGCGGGCGATATGGGCAATGGGGCGCTGCGTGCGCATGGCTCGAAAACCGCCACTCATCATCACCAGCGGCAGAAGGATGAAGAAGCCGATCACAGAGCGCAACTCAAGCACCTGGAAGACGTTGAGCTCCGCTGTCGTGGCTCGGCCGGCGACCGTCATCCCAAGGAAGGAAGCGATCGACAGTGCCATCCAGAACGCGGCCTTGGGGATCGAGGGGGTGGGTGCCATTCGCGCTATGTCGCAGGCGAGGGCTTCTGCCGCAATCGCTACACAAGGCATTCTTCTGGGCCAGTCGCGACTGGCTGGATGTTGTAAAACAGTCGTGTGGCGGGCGGAACCTGAAACCGCAAGTGGCGTTGAGTTCCGGTGGTCAGCCGTGCTCGCGGACCGTCCCGCCTTTTTCAAGATCGACAAGGAGAGCTTCAATGAGATCCTTCGCGCAATTCGCGCTTACCGGCGGCTTATTGGTTGCGGCAGGTGCGGCACATGCCGACGAGGCCCAATTTCTCCAGGCGTTCAAGGGCAATTTCGCCGGCAAGGGTATCGTCAAGGTCACCACCGATGCGCCGACCGTGAACGTGTCCTGCACGTTCAGCTCGAACGCGACATCGACCTCCCTGTCGCTCGACGGCAATTGCCGGGGACTTGTCGTGGTCACGCGCGCCATCAGCGCGGACCTGAAGGCCAGCGGTGCCAAATACAGCGGCACCTATGTCGGCTCTCGCACGGGACCGGCGCAGCTTAACGGCAGCCGTTCGGGCAACGCGATCAACCTGGGCATTCGCTGGGCCAAGGAGGTCAATGGCGACCGAAGGGCGCAGATGAAGGTCGAGAAACGCGGCGAGAACGGCATGCGGCTGACCGTCATCGACACCGACCCGAAAACCGGCAAGAGCGTGGTGACGAGCAGGATTGATCTGCAGCGCACCTAATCCTCCAGCGGCTCCGGCGGATGGGCGTCGCGGCCCTTGCCGAATGTGTAGCCGGTTTCCACCGCTTTGCGGCCGAACTTGTCGCGCAGGGCGTCAATGGCGCCTTCGGCCATGGCGCGCTTGCGCGATTGGATGTCGACCAGATCGGGCGGGTCGGCCTTGTCGTCGTCCGAGAGGTCGCTGACACCGATGCCGAGCAGCCGATACTTCGTGCCGTCGGTTTCCTTGCGCAGAAGCTCCACCCCGGTCTGAAAGATGCGGTCGGCGAGCCGGGTCGGATCGCCGAGCTGGCGATTGCGCGTGCGCAGCTTGAAATCCTGGGTCTTCAGCTTCAAGACCACGGTGCGCCCGGCAATGCCTGACTTTTTCAGCCGTGCCGAGACCTTTTCCGAAAGGCCCCTGAGAACCGCGACCAGTTCCTCCAGCGACGCGATATCGGTGTCGAAGGTGGTTTCGGCCGATACGCTCTTGGCATCCTGGTCGGGATCGACGCGGCGGACGTCCTCGCCGCGCGAAAGGTGGTAGAGCCGGTCGCCCATCGTGCCGTAGCGGCGCATCAGGTCGCCGCGATCCATCTGCTGCAACTGGCCGATGGTGCGGATGCCGTCACGCTCCAGCGTGGCGTTGAATGCCTTTCCGACACCCCAGATCATGGTCACCGGCTGCGCCGAGAGGAAGCCGACTGCCTCGGCCTCGCCGATGACCGAGAAACCGCGCGGCTTGCGAAAGTCAGACGCAATCTTGGCGAGGAACTTGCAATAGGACAGGCCGGCCGAAACGGTGATGCCGATCTCCTTCTCGACGGCCTGCGCGAAGCGCGCCAGCACCACAGCGGGCGGCAGGCCGTGCAGCCGTTCGGTGCCGGCGAGGTCGAGAAACGCCTCGTCGATCGACAGCGGCTCGACCAGCGGGGTCAGCGCTTGCATCATGGCGCGCACTTCGCGGCCGACGCGCACGTATTTTTCCATGTTGGGGCTGATGACCACCGCCTCCGGGCAGGCTTCGAGCGCCTTGAACATCGGCATGGCCGAGCGCACGCCTTGGATGCGGGCGATATAGCATGCGGTGGAGACGACGCCGCGCTTGCCGCCGCCGATGATCAGCGGCTTGTCCTTGAGCGCCGGATTGTCGCGCTTTTCGATCGCCGCATAGAAGGCGTCGCAATCGATATGGGCCAGATGCAGCCGGTAAAGCTCTGGATGGCGCGCAAGCCGCGGGCTGCCGCAGCGCTCGCAGCGGCGCGCCTGGCTGCGCTGAAACGTCAGGCAGTCGCGGCAAAAACCGTGATCGGGATTGTTGACAGGGGCCGCCATCGCTGCGAACATAAAGAGAACAGATGCAATGGTACGACAGTGCAAGGCCAGCGACAAGGCTGGCCTGGGGAGAACGCATGAGCACGACCATAGCGCCACTTGCACCCGAGCTTTGGGCTGAATTCGAGGACCTCTTCGGCAAGCAAGGCGCCTGCTACGGCTGTTGGTGCACGCATTTCCGGCTGGCGCCGGCGGTGCGGCGCGAGAGCAGCCGGGAACGCAACAAGGACCACATCAAGGCGCGTATCGAGGCCGGCCCGCCGCCCGGACTGCTGGCATTCGAAGATGGCCAGGCGGTCGGCTGGATGCAGATCGGACCGCGCGCCGACGTACCCGAATGGAACAATCAGGGCAGGGGCTCGGCACCGGT
>NZ_RZPQ01000254.1:0-7284 GCF_003999135.1 Mesorhizobium sp. M7A.F.Ca.CA.004.06.1.1
CCCGCAACGGCGGGTTCCGGTTTGGTGAGTTCTTTGCCCGCGCGGCCGGCGATCCGTCGCCGGAGGTTACCGCAGCCGCATTGCGGGCGCTCGGCCTGACCGGACATGCCAATGCGCCGGCCATCCTGATCAAGGCGATGGAAAATGGCGGCTGGGATGTACGCGCCGACGCTGCCGACGCGGCGGGCCGCCTCGGCCTGTCTGAACTCGCCGCGCCCCTCGCGCAGCTTATGGACGACGAGGCATGGACTGTGCGCTACGCCGCTGCCAACGCGCTCCGCTCGTTCGGCCAGAAGGGAGAGCAGGTGCTGCGCGAGATCGCCGCCAGCGACGTCTCGCGCAGGCAGCGCACGGCCTCGCTGATCCTCGCCGAGGGGCCAGCCACCTGATGTTCGACTGGAGCCAAGAGATCGTTCTGGGGGCCTCCATCCTGTCCTGGTTCATCATCGGGGCGGGGCTGGCGCAGACGGCGATCTACCTGCTGCAGCTCATCATCGCCGCCTACGCCCTGTCCAAGCGCCCGCCGGTCGCGCGTTCGGCTCTGCTGTGGCACCGCTATGGCGACGTAGCGCCGCCGATCGCGCTGCTGGTGCCCGCCTACAATGAGGAAGTGAATGTGGTCGAGAGCGTGCACTCGATGCTGGCGCTCGAATATCCGAATTTCGAGGTCATCGTCATCAACGACGGCTCGAAGGATCAGACTCTGCAGCGCCTTATCGAAGGCTTCAAACTGGTGAAATTCCACCGACCCTATGAGGAGGCCCTGACACACAAGCCGATCCGCGGCCTCTATTCCTCGCCGATGACAGAACGGCTGTTCGTGGTCGACAAGGAAAATGGCGGCAAGGCCGATGCCCAGAATGCCGGCGTCAATGTCTGCCGCGCGCCTCTCTTTTGTGTGATCGACGGCGACTCCATCCTCGAGCCCGACGCACTGATGCGCGCGGCCCAGCCCTTCATCGACGATCCCGAGCGCACCATCGCCGTCGGCGGCACGATCCGCATCGCCAACGGATCGAGGATCGAAGCGGGCAGGGTGCGCGAGATCCGCCTGCCCAGCCGGTTGCTGGCACTGTTCCAAGTGGTCGAATATCTGCGGGCCTTCCTTATGGCACGGCTGGCCTGGAGCCGCATCAACACGTTGATGCTGGTGTCCGGCGCCTTCGGCGTGTTCCGCCGCGCCGAAGTGGTGGCGGTTGGCGGCTTCACCAAGGGATCGATGGGCGAGGACATGGACCTTGTGATCAAGCTGCATCGCCACATGATGGACACCAAACGCAAATACCGCATCCAGTTCATTCCGGAGCCGGTGTGCTGGACAGAAGCACCCGAGTCACTGCGCGTTCTGGCCAGGCAACGCACGCGCTGGCAGCGCGGTGCGCTCGAGTGCTTCTTCCGCTACCGCTCCATGCTCTTCAACCCCCGCTATGGGCGGGTCGGCTTCCTCGGATTTGGTCACATACTGATTGTCGATGTGCTTGGGCCCATATCGGAGGTGCTGGGCTATGTGCTGATCCCGGCCTTTTGGCTACTCGGCATCCTCTCGACCGAATATCTCTTGGCATTCACGTCGCTGGTTTTCACCTACGGCGTTTGCGTGAGCGTGTGTTCGCTGGTTCTCGAAGAAGCCGAGCTTCAGCGTTTTCCGCGCGCGCGGGACCTTGCCGTACTCACGGCCGTGGCGGTGATCGAGAATTTCGGCTACCGCCAGCTCAACAATTTCTGGCGTGTGAAGGGCTGGTGGCAGTATCTGCGCGCCGACCAGAGCTGGGGCGAGATGACCAGGACCGGCCTGACTGGGCCGAAGAAGTGAGCCTCTTCGGCTGAGTCACTTCAGCGTCCGCTCGATCTCCGCAATAAGCGCATCGAGCGCAGTATGTGCGACATCCGACCGCTCGATCAGCAACGTCTCAAGCTCGGACGCTCGCACGCTGATATCCGGAAAGCCGAACGTTCCGGCCCCACCCGCCAGCGAGTGAGCGATCCCGATCAGCGTATCGCCGGAACTGCTGCCGGGCACAGCCCTCCTCTCACGGGCGGCCTTCAACTCCACGAGCCGATCCGCACACCGGGCAAGGAAACGTTGCTGCAAGGAAGCGAAGGGATCGTTTGAGATAGGCCGATGCTCCGTTGCGGGACGTCGAGGGTCATTCAAGCAGAAAGCGGCGCGGGTTGGAATGGACTGCTTGGTCGAGCACGCCCCCCTGTCGGAGGAGAACGGCACCAGGGCTGGTCTGCAACGACACTGGCATGCCTGGGCTGGGGACAACCGCGCTGCCATCACCAGAAAAAAAGTGATTGGCTGGGGCGCCAGGATTCGAACCTGGGAATGTCGGTACCAAAAACCGATGCCTTACCACTTGGCGACGCCCCAATTGCCGTCAGAGTCGCTTGTGCGGCGCGTTATTAGCAGAGCAGCCAAAAAGCACAATCCTTATGAGTGACGGTTGGAACGCTCGAATTGGGCAGGCAACGCAGCGCTGGCAAATGATATGCAGCGGGCTATTCGGACCACACCGCCATCTCGTTTCCGGCTGGATCGACGAAGTGGAAGCGCCGGCCGCCGGGGAACGGGAAGATCGGTTTGACAATCGTGCCGCCGGCGCTTTCGACAGCGTCGAGGGTTTGCTCCAGATCCCTGCTGTAGAGCACGGGCAGCGGCTTTGATGGCGCTTCCGCGGCATCTGCCTGGAAGCCTCCGTCCAGGCCTTCGGCAAAGGCCGGTGAACGACCAGGCAAAGGCGGTACTGTAGAAAGCCTTCAGCCGGTCCAGCGTTCCACCGGTCGCGGGCATTTCCAGATAGTCGAGTTTTCCGGGCAGTTTCATGGCGCACCTGTTTGTTCACTGTATGTTCTACTCCAGAATTCCTGACTTGGCAAGTCTTTTTGCCGCATGCTGGAGCACGGCTTTGCTTAATCGATTGTAGTGGCCAGGTGGCTTTGCCGATGTCTTGCCTTTCGCACTGCAGCATCATATCGCTCCAAGGACGGACCGGCGGAACTTTCCGTTTCGCCAATCTTTCCAGTCTCCTGCAACCGGAGCGATGCATGACCAAATGGGTTTTCACCTTTGGCGATGGTGCGGCGGAAGGCCGTGCCAGCGACAGGAATCTCCTGGGTGGCAAGGGCGCCAACCTGGCCGAGATGTGCAGCCTGGGGCTGCCGGTGCCGCCGGGCTTCACCATCACCACGGAGGTCTGCAACGCCTACTACGCCAACGGCCGTATTTATCCGGCCGGGTTGGAAGCCGATGTCGCGGTCGCGCTCGATCACATCGGCCGGCTGACCGGCCGTCGGTTCGGCGACCCGTCGAAACTGCTGCTGGTGTCGGTGCGTTCGGGCGCTCGCGCCTCGATGCCCGGCATGATGGATACCGTGCTCAATCTCGGCCTGAACGACGAGACGGTCGAGGCGCTGGCCGCCGATTCCGGCGACGCGCGCTTTGCCTATGACAGCTACCGCCGCTTCATCCAGATGTATTCCGACGTCGTCATGGGCCTCGACCATGAGGTGTTCGAGGAAATCCTGGAGGATCAGAAAGGCGGGCTCGGGCACGAGCTCGACACCGAACTCACGGCGCTCGAATGGCAAGGCGTCATCGCGCTCTACAAGGCCAAGGTCGAGGAAGAGCTCGGCAGGCCCTTTCCGCAGGATCCGCATGAGCAGCTCTGGGGCGCGATATCAGCCGTGTTCTCGAGCTGGATGAACAACCGCGCCATCACCTATCGCCGGCTGCACGACATTCCCGAAAGCTGGGGCACGGCGGTCAACGTCCAGGCCATGGTGTTCGGCAATATGGGCGAAACCTCGGCCACCGGCGTTGCCTTCACGCGCAACCCTTCGACCGGCGAAAAGATGCTTTATGGCGAGTTCCTGGTGAACGCGCAGGGCGAGGACGTCGTCGCCGGCATCCGCACGCCGCAGAACATCACCGAAGCGGCACGTATCGCAGCTGGCTCGGACAGGCCGTCGCTGCAGAAGCTGATGCCTGACGCGTTCCAGTCCTTTGTCACCATCTCCGACAGTCTGGAGAAGCACTACCGCGACATGCAGGATCTCGAATTCACCATCGAGCGCGGCAAATTGTGGATGCTGCAGACCCGGTCCGGCAAGCGCACCGCCAAGGCGGCGCTGAAAATCGCCGTCGAGATGGCGCAGGACAGGCTGATCACGAAAGAGGAAGCCGTCGCCCGTATCGACCCGGCCTCGCTCGACCAGTTGCTGCATCCGACCATCGACCCCAAGGCCGCGCGCGATGTCATCGGCATCGGACTGCCGGCGTCGCCCGGTGCCGCTACCGGCGAGATCGTCTTTTCCTCCGGCGACGCCGAGGAATTGAAGACGCAAGGGCGCAAGGCGATCCTGGTGCGCATCGAAACCAGTCCCGAAGACATCCACGGCATGCATGCGGCGGAAGGCATCCTGACCACGCGCGGCGGCATGACCAGCCACGCCGCGGTGGTGGCGCGCGGCATGGGCAAGCCTTGCGTCTCCGGGGCCGGCTCGCTGCGTGTCGACTACAAGGCCGGCACGCTGATGGCGATGGGCTCGACCTTCCGCAAGGGCGACATCGTCACCATCGATGGCGGCAATGGCCAGGTGCTGAAGGGCGCCGTGCCGATGCTGCAGCCGGAACTTTCCGGCGATTTCGCGGCCATCATGGAGTGGGCGGACGCGGTCCGCCGCATGAAAGTGCGCACCAATGCCGAAACGCCGCTCGACGCGCGCATGGCGCGCTCCTTCGGCGCCGAAGGCATCGGCCTCTGCCGCACCGAGCACATGTTCTTCGATGGCGACCGCATCGTCGCCATGCGCGAGATGATCCTGGCAGACACCGAAAAGGACCGGCGCGCCGCACTTGCCAAGCTTCTGCCCATGCAGCGCTCGGACTTCCTCGAACTGTTCGAGATCATGGCCGGCCTGCCGGTGACGATCCGCCTGCTCGATCCGCCGTTGCACGAATTCCTGCCGAAGACCGAGGAGGAGGTGGCCGAGGTCGCCGCCGCCATGAAGGTGTCGCCGGACAAGCTCAGGCAGCGCACCGAGGCACTGCACGAGTTCAACCCGATGCTCGGCCATCGTGGCTGCCGCCTGGCTGTCTCCTATCCCGAGATCGCCGAGATGCAGGCGCGGGCCATTTTCGAGGCGGCCGTGGAGGCCGGCAGGAAGGCCGGCGCGCTGGTGGTCCCCGAGATCATGGTGCCGCTCGTCGGCCTGGTGAAGGAACTCGATTACGTCAAGGCGCGCATCGATGCGGTTGCCAAGAGCGTCATGGAGGAAACCGGCGTCAAGATCGACTATCTCACTGGCACGATGATCGAGCTCCCCCGCGCCGCGATCCGTGCCCATGTCATTGCAGAGTCAGCCGAATTCTTCTCCTTCGGCACCAACGACCTGACCCAGACGACCTTCGGCATCTCGCGCGACGATGCGGCCTCGTTCCTGGAAACCTACCGCCAGAAGGGCATTATCGATCAGGACCCGTTCGTCTCGCTCGACATCGACGGCGTCGGCGAACTGGTGCGCATGGCCGCGCAAAAGGGCAGGGCGACGCGGCCAGACATCAAGCTCGGCATCTGCGGCGAACATGGCGGCGATCCGGCCTCGATCCGCTTTTGCGAAGAGGTCGGCCTCGACTACGTGTCCTGTTCGCCCTATCGCGTACCGATCGCCAGGCTGGCGGCCGCGCAGGCTGCGGTGCTGGTTGCGAAGGCAGGCCGCCGATAGGATCCATCCAGCTTACCGTTTTGTAAGGCAATTCACGCGAACGTGCTGGCGGCGTCGCGCAATCTCGACATTGTTCCTGCCCAATTTGCGGCTATCCGCAAATTGCTCCCGGAAACAGATGCTGCAGATTTCTCCCGCGCCGTTCCACTCGATCCTGGTCGTCCAAACCAAGTTCATAGGCGATCTCGTCCTCGCCTCGGCGCTCGCCAAGAACCTGCGGCTCGCATTCCCCGGCGCCAGCATCGTCTTTCTGTGCGAGGCTCGCTTCGAGAGCTTCGTGATCGCCCATGATATAGCTTCCGAGGTGGTCACATTCAGGCGCGACCGCATGCGCGGCACGTCCTTGGAGCGCGGGAAAGAGCTTTACGCCATGGTGCGGGCGTTGCGCCGCTTCCGTTTCGACCTGACCATCGACCTGACCGACTCGAAGACGTCGCGCATCGTCACCGGGCTCGTCAACGCCAAGACCCGTGTCGGTTACAGTCCTTCCGAAAGACCCTTGCGTATGTTGGAGCGGCAGCCCGCCAACGTTTTTGCCAAGCCCTACGGCTTTGATGGTCAGCATTTCCTGTACCGCTACCTCTCGCCGCTCGAAGCGCTCGGCATCGAACTTCGCACGGTGATTCCAAACCTTGAGCCGCTGCCAATGGAGACGGCGAAAGCATTGGCGCTGCTGGGTAAGCGCCATCTGAGGCCAAACGCATTCATCGCGGTACATGCGGGTGCAAGCTTCGAGGGCCGACGTTGGCAGCCGGAGCGGTTTGCAGCAGTGATCGTCGAGATTGCCGGCGAGACCGGCCTGGACGTAGTCCTGGTGGGCGGCCCGGACGAGCGCGAGATCGCCGAACGTATCGTCGCCAGGACCGCGCCGTCGGTCGTCAATCTCGTCGGTGACCTGTCGCTTGAAAGCCTGCTGGCGGTGCTGAAACAGGCCCGGCTGTTTCTCGGCAATGAGAGCGGCCCGATGCACATGGCCGCAGCCACCGGAACCCCGGTTGTCGGATTGTTCGGTCTGACGGAGCCGTCGCGCTGGGGTCCCGTCGGCGTGCCCAGCATCTCGCTCCAGCCGCCGATGCCTTGCGCCTGCATGGCCGAAAACCTCTGCCGCGCGCCAGATCCCAGCAAGGCATGCTGCGTCTGGGGCCTGGAGGTCAAGCCTGTGGTCGATGCGGTGCGCGAGGTTCTTTCGCGCACCGAAATGAAACTGGAACACGCCATCTGAGATCATGCGTCGCATGCACGACCCTCGACGCGGCGGAATGACCCCCTTCGCCACAGGAACGGTCACATTGTCGCGGAGCGCTTTTCTGCTATGCGCCATCCCGATTTCCGCCTTCATGCGGGTCGTTGGGATGCCTGCTTGAAATGACGGGTCCGGGAATCGGTTTGATGCGCCTGCTGCAAAAAAGTCTCTGCATGATCGCCCTGTCGTGGGCGATGGCATCCGCCAGCCATGCCGCGCCCCTCGTCGAGCCGACGCTGCACATCAAGTCGCAGGCGAGCGGAGCCGGCCGTGTGGCGCTTACGCTCGACGCGTGCGGTGGACAGACCGACAAC
>NZ_RZPQ01000255.1:0-7281 GCF_003999135.1 Mesorhizobium sp. M7A.F.Ca.CA.004.06.1.1
CGCCGGCCCTGCTGCGCCTGCAGCGCGGCGGGCGCTGCGATGAGCAGCAAGGCATCGGTCAAGGTCTCGCCGTCCGGCAGCAGCGCCATGCCGGCGCGCATGGCGCTGTAAACATCGAGCGACGCCAGCAGGGGCAGCGAGGGCAAGAGCCGTTCGAACACCTCAGCGCGTGCCTGGCCCAGTGCCCGCGTCAGTTGCGCCTCATCGGGAAGGTCGTCGAAGAAGCCGTCGAGCAGCAGCCGCATCACCTGGGCATAGTTCAAGCGGCCGGCCAGCTCCGGCAGCGAATGACCTCGGATCGTCAGACGGCCACCAAGACCATCCACATCGGAAAGCACGGTTTCCGCCGCCACCACGTCATCGAGCCCATTCGCCATAGCCTGTCTCCTTGAAGCATTTCCGGATCGGAGATAGAGATGGGCAACGTTTCCATCAATCTTGATCAATAGAATCAATATCAGGGCTCGATATGTCCGAGTGGTTGTCCCGGGAAGAGGCGCTTGAGCGCCTCAAGGTGCGGGCGCAGACGCTGTACGCCTATGTCAGCCGTGGGCGCATCGGCATGCGGCCCGACCGCGCCGATCCGCGCCGCAGCCAGTACCGCGCCGACGATATCGCCGCACTGGCGACCCGCCGGGCGCGCGGACGGAGCCCATCAGTCATCGCTGAAAGCGCCATTGCCTGGGGCGAACCCTCAATCGCAACGGCGATTTCGACCGTCTCGCACGGTCGGCTCATCTATCGCGGGCAGGACGCCGCAGTGCTCTCCGGGCACGCCACACTGGAAGAAGCCGCCGCCATTCTCTGGGCTCTGCCGGAACCGGTGGCTTTCGAAGCACCGTCGCCGGATGTGCCCCATCAAGCCGGCCGGGCCTCGGCTTTTGCGCAACTTGCCGTGCTTGCCGGCCAAGGGCGCCCGTCGCTTGGGCGCAACCGGGCCTCGCTGCATGCCGATGCCGCGCACGCTGTCGGCGTGCTGGTCGCCGCGCTGGGCGCACCGGCAGGACCAGATCCCGTCCATCAGCGGCTGGCGCAGGCCTGGTCGGTGGACGCCGGCGGCGCCAATGCGATCCGCCGCGCGCTTGTCCTGCTTGCCGATCATGAACTGAATGCGTCGACCTTCGCCGCGCGCGTCGCAGCCTCGACCGGCGCGCCGCTGGCCGCTTGCCTGCTGGCCGGGCTCGCGACGCTGTCAGGCCCTCGCCATGGCGGTGCCGGCGAGGCGGTGATGCAACTGGCCGAGGATGCGGCCCGACATGGCGCCGATGCGACGATCCGGCGCTGGCTCAGCCACGACCGGCCATTGCCGGGGTTCGGTCATCAGCTCTATCCTGACGGCGATCCCCGAGGGGCGGCGCTTCTGTCGGTGATCGAGGTTGACGGCACACTATCTTCGCTGCGCGATGCTGCCCTTGCGGCGACCGGCGCGCTTCCCAATATCGACTTTGGGCTGGCAGCGCTGACGCGCAGCCTCGGCTTGCCGCGCGATGCGCCGTTTCGCCTGTTTGCGCTCGCACGCAGCGTCGGCTGGGCCGAGCACACGGTCGAACAGATCACAAGCGGAAGTGTCATCAGGCCGCGCGGCCGCTATGAGGGCGTGCTGGTGTAGGGTTGCAAGAGCGCCAAGCGCTCAGGACATCGTGTCGAGCTTGCGCTGCATGGCCGCGATCTGGTCCTTCAGTTCCTGAAGATCGTCGGGTTTTTCTGACGTTTCCTTCCTGGCCGGCTCGGGCGATGGCGCGGCGGCTGGCGCGGTGCCGGCGGGCGGGAACGGCGTGAACAGCCGCATCGCATTCTGGAACATTTCCATGTTGCGGCGTGTCTGTTCCTCCAGCGCCTTGATCGGCGTGGTGATCTTCATCATGTCGAGCGGCGACTTGCCGATCGCCCCCTTCATCTGCTCGCGAAAGCGCTCCTGCTCCTTGGAAAAGGCAAGCATCGACTGTTCGAGGAAGCTCGGCACGATCATCTGCATCTGGTCGCCGTAATAAGCGATGAGCTGGCGCAGGAACGGGATCGGCAGCATGTTCTGCCCGTCCTTGTTCTCCAGTTCGAAGATGATCTGTGTCAGCACCGGATGCGTGATGTCGTCGCCGGTCTTGGCGTCCTGGACGGTGAACTCCTCGCCCTTCTTGACCATCTCGGCGAGGTCCTCGAGCGTCACATAGGTGCTGGTGCCGGTGTTGTAGAGGCGGCGATTGGCGTATTTCTTGATGATGATCGGATCGTCTTTAGCGGCCATCTACATCCTCCCGGGGACACCGGCGCGCCTCTGAGCAAGCCGCCGATAACGATTGTGCCTTTTTTTTGAGGATATGCGCAAAAGCTTCACAATTCCAAGCAGTTTGTGCAGTGCGGGATCACTAAATGCTGCATAGCAGGCAAAATATGCTGCGCAGCAATGGACGAATGGTCGCCCTGGCAAGGCACGGCCTGCTTGCGGCGCATGGGCGCCATGCCCATTTCCGGTTTGACTTGGGGTTGGGAAAGGGCAAGAAAAGTCCCCAACGACAGAGCAACACCCTTGAAGTCTGGAGAAGAAAATGTCCGCTTCCATCGTCATTGCCAGTGCGGCGCGCACGCCGGTCGGCTCCTTCAACGGCGCCTTCGCCGCCACCCCTGCGCATGAACTCGGCGCCGTCGTCATCAGGGAATTGCTGTCGCGTGCCGGTGTCGAACCAGGCGAGGTCGACGAGGTCATCCTCGGCCAGGTGCTGACCGCCGCGCAAGGCCAGAACCCGGCCCGCCAGGCATCGATCAATGCCGGCCTGCCCAAGGAAACCACAGCCTGGGGCCTCAATCAGGTTTGCGGCTCGGGCCTGCGTGCCATTGCGCTCGGCATGCAGCAGATCGCCATCGGCGACGCCAAGGTGATCATCGCCGGCGGCCAAGAATCGATGTCGCTTTCGACGCATGCCCAGCACCTGCGCGCCGGCGTCAAGATGGGCGACTTCAAGCTGATCGACACCATGATCAAGGACGGGCTGTGGGACGCCTTCAACGGCTATCACATGGGCAACACCGCCGAAAACGTCGCGCGTCAGTTCCAGATCACCCGCGAAGACCAGGACCAGTTCGCGCTCGCCTCGCAAAACAAGGCCGAGGCCGCGCAGAAGGCCGGCAAGTTCAAGGACGAGATCGTCGCCGTCACCATCAAGGGCAAGAAGGGCGACACCATCGTCGACCAGGACGAATACATTCGCCACGGCGCCACGATCGACGCCATGACCAAGCTGAAACCGGCTTTCGACAAGGACGGCACGGTGACCGCCGCCAACGCCTCCGGCATCAATGACGGTGCCGCCGGCGCGCTGCTGATGAGCGAGGCGGAAGCGGTGAGGCGCGGCATCACCCCGCTGGCACGCATCGTGTCCTGGGCAACCGCCGGCGTCGATCCGCAGATTATGGGCACCGGCCCGATCCCAGCATCGCGCAAGGCCTTGGAAAAGGCCGGCTGGTCGGTCGGCGATCTCGACCTGGTCGAGGCCAACGAGGCCTTTGCGGCACAGGCCTGCGCCGTCAACAAGGACATGGGCTGGGATCCCTCGATCGTCAACGTCAATGGCGGCGCCATCGCCATCGGCCACCCGATCGGTGCGTCCGGCGCCCGCGTCTTCAACACGCTGGTCTTCGAAATGCGCCGGCGCGGCGCCAAGAAAGGCCTCGCCACCTTGTGCATCGGCGGCGGCATGGGCGTCGCCATGTGCATCGAAGCACTCTGAAAAAGAAGTGAGTAGCAAATAGGGAGTAGTCAATAGGGAAGAATTGCGTCAGCGCGACGGGACGTAGATCCCTACTCGCTATTCGCTACTCCCTATTCGCTCTCCCGACCAAAGGGAGGGAACACGCATGACCAAGGTAGCAATCGTCACAGGCGGATCGCGCGGCATCGGCGCGGCGATCTCGATCGCATTGAAGACCGTCGGCTATTCGGTTGCCGCGAACTATGCCGGCAATGACGCCGCAGCGGCGAAATTCAAGGCCGAGACCGGCATTCCGGTCTACAAATGGTCGGTCGCCGACTATGATTCCTGCGCCGCCGGCATCAAGCAGGTCGAGGCCGATCTCGGCCCGGTCTCGGTGCTGGTCAACAATGCCGGCATCACCCGCGACGCCATGTTCCACAAGATCACGCGCGAGCAGTGGAAAGAGGTCATCGACACCAACCTGTCCGGCGTCTTCAACATGACGCATCCGCTGTGGAGCGGCATGCGCGACCGCAAGTTCGGCCGCGTCATCACCATTTCCTCGATCAACGGCCAGAAGGGCCAGGCCGGCCAGGTCAACTATTCCGCCGCCAAGGCCGGCGACATCGGTTTCAGCAAGGCTCTCGCTCAAGAGGGAGCACGCGCCGGCATCACCGTCAACGTCATCTGCCCTGGCTACATCGCCACCGAGATGGTCAAGGCGATTGACGAGAGGGTGCTCAACGACCGCATCATCCCACAAATCCCCGTCGGCCGCCTCGGCGAACCGGAAGAGATCGCGCGCTGCGTCGTCTTCCTCGCATCCGAAGATGCCGGCTTCATCACCGGCTCGACCATCACGGCCAATGGCGGCCAATACTTCGCCTGACGACGTGGCGATGTAGGAGATCGACGGGCCGGCACACCGGCCCGTTTCCGGCACGGTCCCTTTGACGTGCTCGCGACCGTAGCTGACCCAATTCGGCACGCAGAGGTTAACAGCCACCCGCCGCCCTGTGCGAAAGCTGCTTCGTAACCTGTGGATTCTCGGTGGATAAGCTGTTCACAACACAAGATATTGGGGTGAACAAATCGGGAAAATCGCGCCATCGCTGATTCGTCGCCGATTCGTTCCGGCTATGAGCCGAACGTTAACGACGACAGCCGGAATCGTCTGCCCAACTGCTTAACGCAGGTTAAGAAAGATCAACAATTTCATCATGTTGGTTGAGGCGCGCCTAGCCGCCGTGATTGTTTCCAGGCAAAGGTTAACGGCAACACCCTCTTAGCATGAAACGGGCCAGTTCAGCGATTCAGCATGTGGTGCGACTCGCGGCCGCGAAATCCACATGTAGCCGTGAACAAAAGCTGAATCTGCAGGAGTCACTGATTCGTCGCCGATTCGTTCCAGACTCGTTCTATCCGTTAATCCGCAGCCGATTGGAAGCTTGACAAAACCACCTTCTCGCCGCCGGCGGAACATTCCGCTTTCGCTTCGCGCCCGAAATCCCTATGTGTCGCCTGTCATACGCGCCATTTGAGGCACGCTCCCGACAACCAGAGGCCAGAAGCCTTATTTCCAGGTCCCAGAAGCCTTATTCTAGGTTGATGAACATCCAGCCCAAACACACAGAGCCGCTGATCCTGTCGGGCCGCGACGTGACCGCCGTGCTCGGGCCGACCAACACCGGCAAGACCCATCTCGCCATCGAGCGCATGGTGGCGCATGAGAGTGGGATCATCGGCCTGCCGCTCAGACTTCTGGCGCGCGAGGTCTACGCCCGCGTCTGCGAAAAGGTCGGCGCCCACAAGGTTGCGCTGATCACCGGCGAGGAAAAGATCCAGCCGCCGGGCGCCAGATATTCGGTCTGCACCGTCGAGGCCATGCCGCGCGAGACCGACGCCGCCTTTGTCGCCATCGACGAGGTGCAGCTCGCCGGTGACCTCGAGCGCGGCCACATCTTCACCGATCGCATCCTGCACCTTCGCGGCCGTCAGGAAACGCTGCTGCTGGGTGCTGCCACCATGCATGGCATCCTGCAGCGCCTGCTGAGGGGTGTCTCGGTGGTGACGCGGCCGAGGCTGTCGCATCTTGCCTATGCCGGTTCCAAGAAGCTGACCCGCCTGCCGCGGCGCACGGCGATCGTCGCCTTCTCCGCCGACGAGGTCTACGCCATCGCCGAGTTGATCCGCCGCCAGCAGGGCGGTGCCGCCGTCGTGCTCGGCGCGCTCTCGCCGCGCACCCGCAACGCCCAGGTGGCGCTGTTCCAGTCCGGCGATGTCGACTACCTCATCGCTACCGACGCAATCGGCATGGGTCTCAATCTCGATCTCGACCACGTCGCCTTCGCCCAGAACCGCAAGTTCGATGGCTTCCAGTACCGCAACCTGACCGCGGCCGAGCGCGGCCAGATCGCCGGCCGCGCCGGCCGGCATCTGCGTGACGGCACCTTCGGTGTCACCGGCCAGGTCGACCCGCTCGACGAAGAGCTGATCAAGAAGATCGAAGGCCACGATTTCGATCCGGTGAAGGTGCTGCAGTGGCGCACCGCGCATTTCGACTTTGCCAGCCTCGACGCGCTGAAGCGCTCGATCGAGACCAACGCTCCGGTCGAGGGACTGACGCGGGCATTGCCTGCCGTCGACGCACAGGCGCTCGAGCATCTGTCGCGCGACGAAGACATCCGCGCGCTCACCACCAATGCCAAGCGCGTGGCGCTGCTGTGGGAAGCCTGCGCGCTGCCCGACTACCGCAGGATCGCGCCGGCGCAGCATGCCGACCTCATTGCCTCGATCTACACGGACCTCGCACGCCACGGCCATGTCGACGAGAATTACATGGCCGAGCAGGTGCGCCGCGCCGACACCACCGAGGGCGACATTGACACGCTGTCGCATCGCATAGCCCAGATCCGCACCTGGACATTCGTGTCGAACCGGCCCGGCTGGCTGGCCGATCAGGCACACTGGCAGGAAAAGACGCGCGAAATCGAAGACAGATTGTCGGATGCGCTGCATGAGCGGTTGACGAAACGCTTCGTAGACCGCAGGACTTCCGTCCTCATGCGGCGCCTTAGAGAAAATACCATGCCTGAAGCCGAAATTAGCCCTACCGGAACCGTCCTTGTCGAAGGCCACCATGTCGGCGAGTTGCAAGGGTTCCGCTTCACCGCCGACCAGACCGCCGGCGGCGAAGACGCCAAGGCGGTGCGCACCGCTGCCCAGAAGGCGCTGGCCGCCGAGTTCGAATCGCGCGCCGAACGCTTCGGCGCCTGCGCCAATGGCGACATCGCGCTCGGCTCGGACGGCACGCTGCGCTGGATCGGCGCGCCGATCGGCACGCTTGTATCAGGCGAAGACGCGCTGAAGCCGCGGTTGGTGCTGCTGGCCGACGAACAACTGACCGGCCCGGCGCGCGACAAGGTTGCCGCGCGTGCCGAGCGTTTCGTCAATTTCCAGATCGAGTCGCTGCTGAAGCCACTGGTCGACTTGAAAAACGCCGACCAGATTTCCGGCATCGGCCGCGGCATCGCCTTCCAGCTGGTCGAGAATTTCGGCCTCATCAACCGCCGCGACATCGCCGAGGAGATGAAGT
>NZ_RZPQ01000256.1:0-7256 GCF_003999135.1 Mesorhizobium sp. M7A.F.Ca.CA.004.06.1.1
AACCAGGACAGCGCCCCAGGTGAAGCCACCGCCCATCGCTTCCAGGAGGACGAGATCGCCCTTCTTGATGCGGCCGTCGGCGACGGCCACCGACAGCGCCAACGGCACGGAAGCAGCCGAGGTGTTACCGTGCAAATCGACCGTAACCACCACCTTTTGCTCAGCTATCCCGAGCTTCTTGGCGGAAGCGTCAATAATTCGTTTATTGGCCTGGTGGGGCACGAACCAGTCGAGATCATCGGCTGAGATACCCGCTTGCGCGAACGTCGCCTCGATCACGTCGGTGATCATGCCGACCGCATGCTTGAAGACTTCGCGGCCCTCCATCCGGAGGTGGCCGACCGTACCCGTGGTCGACGGCCCGCCGTCGACGAAAAGCTTGTCCTTGTGCGTGCCGTCGGAGCGCAGGCTGGCCGCCAGAACGCCATGGTCGGCGATCGCGCCCGTCCCCTCGCCTGCTTCCAGGATCATGGCACCGGCGCCGTCGCCGAACAGCACACAGGTCGAGCGGTCGCTCCAATCGAGGATGCGCGAGAATGTTTCCGAACCGATCACCAGGACACGCTTGGCCAGGCCGCCGCGGATGTAGAGATCGGCGGTGGTCACGGCATAGACGAAGCCCGAACAGACCGCCTGCAGGTCGAAGGCAAAGCCGTGATGCATGCCGAGCCGGTTTTGGATCTCGACGGCAGTGGCCGGGAATGTGTTGTTGGGCGTCGAGGTCGCCAGCACGATCAGATCGATGTCGACTGGCGTGAGGCCGGCATTGGCAAGTGCGGCACGTGCCGCTGCTTCCCCCAGCGAAGCCGTGGTCTCGTCGTCACCAGCGATATGGCGCTGGCGAATACCGGTACGCTGGGCGATCCACTCATCGGAGGTCTCGACCATGCCTTCGAAATCGGCATTCTTCATGATTCGGCGGGGCAGCGCGGCGCCCGTGCCGCGCACGACTGATCTGATCAAAGTTCTTTCCTATTCCTTTGCGTCGGTGACGACGTCGGATTTCCTAGATGACAGGGCACGCGGGTTGCGCGCATGAAACAGGTCCAGATCGGCCTCGATGCGGTCGAGGAGGTTGTTGCGGACCATGTCATAGCCGAGTTCGATCGCGGCGGCGAACCCATCAGAATCAGCACCGCCATGGCTTTTGACGACGATGCCGCTCAACCCCAGGAAAACGCCACCGTTGGACCGGCCGACATCCATCTTTTCGCGCAGGCGATCGAAGGCGCCCTTGGCGAAGATGTAGCCGATCCTGGCCATCAGAGTCCGGCTCATCGCCGCGCGCAGATAGCCACCGATCTGGCGCACCGTGCCTTCCGCCGTCTTCAGCGCGATGTTGCCGGCAAAGCCTTCGGTGACGACGACGTCGACCACGCCCTTGCCGATATCGTCACCCTCGACGAAACCGTGATAGTTCATCGAGGCCATGTTGGCTTCGCGCAGCATGCGCCCGGCCTCCTTGACCTCTTCCTGGCCCTTGATCTCCTCGACGCCGACATTGAGCAGGCCGACGCTGGGCCGGGCTATGCCGAAGACCGAGCGCGCCATGCCGGTGCCGAGAATGGCAAAATCAATGAGCTGTTGCGCATCGGCTCCAATGGTCGCACCGACGTCCAGCACCACGCTTTCGCCGCGCAATGTTGGCCAAAGGGCTGCGATTGCTGGGCGATCGATGGTGGCCATGGTGCGCAGGCAAAATTTCGACATCGCCATCAGCGCGCCGGTGTTGCCGGCGGAAATGCAGGCGTCGGCTGTGCCGGCCTTGACCGCTTCGACGGCCTTCCACATCGATGACTTCCAGCGGCCGTGGCGCAGCGCCTGGCTCGGCTTGTCGTCCATCCTGACCGCAACTTCGCAATGGAAGAATTCGCTGATCTCGGCGAGCTTGGGAAATTTGGCAAGTTCGGGGCGCACGACTTCCTCACGCCCGAAGATGACGAAGCGGATGTCGGGACGACGGGTCGCGACCGTCATGAGCGCTGGTATGACCACGGCTGGTCCGTGATCGCCGCCCATGGCATCGATGGAAATCCTGATCACGCGGTATTTATCTCACGGTTAGGCGGCAGGTCGCTTGAGCGACCGCGAAGGTTCGGCGAAAATAACGGTTTTGGGCTGCCGCACAACCGACTTTTCCGTCGCGGGCGAGCTTTTCAGGATTTTCCCAGCAAGGATCGCAGTTTTTGCTGAAATTCATTCTCCGCCGGTTCGGTCTCGCTGCCGGCATTGAGCGATGCGCCCTGCTTACGCGGATAGGGGTCGATGGCGAGCCCGAAATACTGTTCGGCGAGTGCCCCGACATCGATCGTGTCACCGGAAAATGTCTCTGGACTGTCAGGGCCTTCCGCATCGAGCAGGATCTCGCCGCCACCATCGAAGCCCTGCCGTCCGAGCTTGGAATCCTCGGGCAGCAGCAGCGCTTCGACCGGTTCGTCGATATGTGCTTCGACAGGCTCGAGCGTGACGATGCAGGCCTGAGTGATGTCGGCCTCGACGCGGCCGCTGATCTTCACGCCATTGCGCTTCCATGACGCGACCAGAAGCTCGGCGCGATAGGATTCGACCGAAATCAGCCCGTGCTCCTCGGCCAGTGCCGCACGCTGTGCGGCATCGGCCTCGATAACCAGCGGCAGGCCCTTCTGCGGCAGGCGCGTAATGTTGGCGCGGAAGGAGACCGGGCTTTGCGGGTCAACATGCTTCATTGTTCAACCTCCTTGGCGGCGGGAAAGGTCAGCGTGCCGGAGACAATCGATTCGGATGGCTGCGCGGCCAGATGACTGCGCGCGTCGGTAACATAGTTGGCCAGCAGCGATGCTTCCGCCCAGGCGCCCGTGTCGGGCCGGACATTGCGGGCAAGAGCCGCGGTCAGCCCGTCATGGTCGTTTCTTTCCAGGGCATCATCATAGGCAGCGGTACGGCCATAAAACATCTTTGCCAGTTTTTTCATGCGTTTGGGCACGCCAACGTCGCCAATGCCCAATTCCCGCAACGAATGGTCGACGTCAAGGAAGAACTCGTCGATCAGCACCTGGGCGACCTCTTGCGCCGCACCGCTCTCCCCGCGCAACCTGTGCTGGAACAGGAACATGTGCAGCGACAGCATCTCGAAACGGCCAAGCGGCGTATCTGGCACATTCCAGTGGGAATAAAACACAGTCTGCCGCGCCGCCGCCACGATTTGTGCGTAAAGCGCCTCGGTGATAGCGCGGTTGGCGTAGCGTTCGCGGCCAAAAAAGCGCTGGAACATTGGGGATGGTCTCCTGGGGACCGTTTGTTGAAGTGGGCTTGTTGCATCGGCAAGCAAGCTGGTTTACCGGTTTCGCGGCCCAGCGCAAGTTGCGGCCAGCTAATGGAGTTGTTGTTGCGCGCGCTGAATTTCAAGTCGACCTTCTCGTCCAGGCCCGCCGGCGCGATCTCGCTGCTGATGATCGTTTCGGCACTGTCCGCCTGCCACACCTCCAAGATGATGGGCGATCTCAGCCCGAGCGAGACGCTGACGCAAGGTTACGTCATAGACCAGCAGGCAATCGACCTGGTGCCGGTCGGTTCGAGCCGCGAGCAGGTGCTTCTGGCGCTCGGCACGCCGTCGACGACCGCGACCTTCGACAACGAGGCATTCTATTACATTTCGCAGACGCGCAAGCGCTACGTCGCCTTCGACAAGCCACGGCTCATTGACCAGCATGTGCTGGCTGTCTATTTCGGCGCCGATGGCCGTGTCACCCAGATCGCCAATTACGGGAAGAAGGATGGCAAGATGTTCGACTTCATCTCGCGCACCACACCGACCGGCGGCAAGGACCAGAACTTCCTCAGCCAGGTCATCAACGGTGCCAGCAAGCTGGCGCCCGGCATTCCCGGCGGCGGCGTCTAGTTCCCTTCGGCTTCCATTCCCGGAAGCCTCGTCATCTCAGGCGACCAAAAACCCGCGGGAGCGATCCTGCGGGTTTTTGTTATGGGTCACCAGTCAGGGCACGGCCACTGGCATGCTGCAGTGGCCACCACTGAAAACACGACGCTGGGCCCGGCATAAGGTGCCAGCGCACGCATTGCGAAGACCGGGCGAAAGCGAGCGCTGAAGGATAGTTTGGCTTGCCTCAACAAAAAACCCGCGGGATCGCTCCCGCGGGTTTTTTCGGGCTGAAGCCTTGATCAGCCGTGCGCGAGCACGGCCAGCAGCAAGAGCGCGACGATGTTGGTGATCTTGATCGCCGGGTTGACGGCCGGGCCAGCGGTGTCCTTGTAGGGATCGCCGACCGTGTCGCCTGTCACCGAAGCCTTGTGCGCCTCGGAACCCTTGAGATGCTTGACGCCGTCCTTGTCGACAAAGCCGTCTTCGAAGGACTTCTTGGCGTTGTCCCAGGCACCGCCGCCAGAGGTCATCGAGATGGCGACGAACAGGCCATTGACGATGACGCCGAGCAACGAGGCACCCAGCGCTGCAAAGGCGGACGCCTTCGAGCCCGAGATCAACAGCACGCCGAAATAGACCACGAGCGGTGCCAGCACCGGCAGCAGCGACGGGATGATCATCTCGCGGATCGCCGCCTTGGTCAGCAGATCGACCGCGCGTGCGTAGTTCGGCTTCGAGGTGCCGGCCATGATGCCCGGATCCTCGCGGAACTGCTTGCGCACTTCCTCAACGATGGCGCCCGCCGCGCGGCCGACGGCCGTCATGGCGATGCCGCCGAACAGATATGGGATCAAGCCGCCGAAGATCAGGCCGGCGACGACGTAGGGGTTGGAGAGATCGAAGGAGATCTCGCCCATGCCCTGGAAGTAGGGATATTTGTCGCCATTGGCGGCAAAGAACTTCAGGTCGTTCGAGTAGGCGGCAAACAGCACCAGTGCGCCGAGACCGGCCGAACCGATGGCGTAGCCCTTGGTCACCGCCTTGGTGGTGTTGCCGACCGCGTCGAGCGCGTCGGTGGACTGGCGCACTTCCTTGGGCAGGCCGGCCATTTCGGCAATGCCGCCGGCATTGTCGGTGACCGGGCCGAAGGCGTCGAGCGCAACGATCATGCCGGCAAGACCGAGCATCGTCGTGACCGCGATCGCCGTACCGAAGAGGCCGGCAAGCTGATAGGTCGAGATGATGCCGCCGACGATGACGATCGCCGGCAGCGCCGTCGATTCCAGCGAGACCGCAAGGCCCTGGATGACGTTGGTGCCGTGACCGGTGACCGACGCCTGAGCGATGGAGTTGACCGGGCGCTTGTTGGTGCCGGTGTAGTACTCGGTGATGACGACGATGAGACCGGTCACCACGAGGCCGATCAGGCCGCATATGAACAGGTTCTTGCCGGTGATGACCATGCCGGCGACTGTGCCGATCTCGCCCCAGCCGAGCGTCACCTGTGTGGCGACGCCGAGGCCGACGATGGACAGCAGGCCGGTGACGATCAGGCCCTTGTAGAGCGCGCCCATGATCGAGCCGTTGGAACCGAGCTTGACGAAGAAGGTGCCGACGATCGAGGTGAGGATGCAGGCGCCGCAGATGGCGAGCGGATAAAGCATGGCCGCACCCAGAACGGCGGTGCCGCCAAAGAAGATGGCAGCCAGAACCATGGTGGCGACGACGGTCACCGCATAGGTTTCGAACAGGTCAGCGGCCATGCCGGCGCAGTCGCCGACATTGTCGCCGACATTGTCGGCGATGGTGGCCGGGTTGCGCGGATCATCTTCGGGAATGCCGGCTTCGACCTTGCCGACGAGATCGCCGCCGACGTCGGCGCCCTTGGTGAAGATGCCGCCGCCGAGACGGGCGAAGATCGAGATCAGCGATGCGCCGAAGCCGAGCGAGACCAGCGAGTCGATGACGATGCGGTCATTGGGCTGGAGGCCCATGAAGTGGGTCAGGATGAGGTAGTAGATCGACACGCCGAGCAAGGCCAGGCCAGCAACCAGCATGCCGGTGATGGCGCCCGATTTGAACGCGATGTCGAGGCCGGCAGCGAGGCTGTTCGATGCGGCTTGCGCCGTACGAACGTTGGCGCGAACGGAGACATGCATGCCGATGAAGCCGGCGGCGCCCGAAAGCACCGCACCGATCAGGAAGCCGATCGCGGCGGTGATGGACAGCAGCCACCAGGCGAGCACGAGGACGACGACGCCAACGATGGCGATGGTGGTGTACTGACGCGCCAGATAGGCTTGTGCGCCCTCGCGGATAGCCGCGGAGATTTCCTGCATGCGTGCATTGCCTTGATCGGCCGCAAGGACCGAACGTGTCGCCCAGATGGCGTAAAGGATTGAAAGCAGGCCGCAGGCGATGACGGCGGAAATAATTGTCATTGCCGGATTTTCCTCGATTGATGGCCCAAAAGAACCCCTCCCTGGGCCGTTGAGACAAAGACCGGATTCCGAGCACGGAATCCGCCTCTTCGCATCGGTGTATGCGAAACAGGGCTGCGAACGTCAAGATATTGTTCGGTTTTTGCCCGGCTTTCGCCCAAATGGTTTGGGCCAGGCGACGACTGCTGTCAGCACCCTCTATTAGATCGATTGAAATTGGCCTGACGCAGGACGCCCCTACTCGGCTCCCCGGCCCATGCGGCGCGCCGTGTAGCGCTCGATCGCCGACAGACCGTCATAGATCAGCACGGCAAGCGCTGCCACGATCAGGCCGCCTTGCAGGATGAAGGCGAGATTGTTGGACAACAGCCCGGCGATGATCACTTCGCCCAGCGTTTTGGCTGCCACGGTCGAACCGATGGTCGCGGTGGCAAGACTGATCACCACCGACAGCCTGATGCCGCCGAGAATGATCGGGGCGCTGAGCGGCAGCTCGACCTTGGTGAGCCTTTGCCAACCGGTCATGCCGGCGCCGCGCGCCGCCTCGACGACATTGGCCGGCAGCGTCGTCAGACCGGTCAGTGCATTCTCGAAAATCGGCAGCAGGCCATAGAGAAACAGGGCGATCAGTGTCGGCTTCTCGCCGAAGCCGACGGCCGGTACGGCAAGCGCCAGCACCGCCACCGGCGGAAAGGTCTGACCGATGTTGACGAGGCTGCGCGATAGCGGCAGGAATTCGGCGCCGGCCGGCCTGGTGACCAGGATGGCAAGCGCCACCGCAACGATGGTTGCCGCCACGGTGGCGATCAGAACCGTGCGTAAGTGCAGCAGGGTCAGCGTCAGCAGGCTGCCCTGGTTGTAGATCACCGGCGCGTTGTTTTCGGTCAGCGGCTTCAGCAGCGGCACGAACCACCCGGGATTGGTGACGAAGGCGACAAGCAGCACCACCAATGCTAGCC
>NZ_RZPQ01000257.1:0-7252 GCF_003999135.1 Mesorhizobium sp. M7A.F.Ca.CA.004.06.1.1
CCGGCAACGTGATCGTCAATGCTGCCACCTCAACCTTGTCGTTCAACCGCAGCGACACGTTCAATTTCACCGGCCTTCTCAGCGGCCCAGGCACGATCGCGCAAATCGGGACGGGCGCGACCGTGCTGACGCAAGCCGGCAACGATATCGGCGCCACGCGCATTGACGCGGGTGTCCTGCAGGTCAACGGCGGCCTCACCACACCGACGATCGCCTTGAACGGTACCGGCACGCTCACCGTCAACGGCACGGTCGGAGCCGCCGCCGGTGGCTTCTCAACTCTTGCCGGCGATGGCGGCGCAAGCACCATCACCATCGCGGCGGGCGGCACGTTGCGCGGCAATGGCAATCTTGGCGCCGGCAACGACACGGTCAACGTAAGCGGCACGCTCAACACAGGCGCCGCACAGCTCAATCTCGGCGCCGGCAACGACACGCTGGTGCTCAATGACACCGCCGTCATCAGTGGCGCGGGCGTTGACGCGGGTACCGGTGGCGAGACTGGCGTCGGAGACACACTGCAAGTGGTCGCCGCCGCGGGACGCACGCTGGACGCCGCCAATGTCAGCAATTTCGAGAGCCTCTCCAAGCAAGGCGCCGGCGCGCTGACGCTGACCGGGAACCACGGCTACAGTGCCGGCACGACTATACAGTCCGGGACGCTGCAAATCGGCAACGGCGCGACGGCCGGGGCGCTCGCGACGCCAGCCGTTACGAACAACGGCGTGCTCGCCTTCAACCTCAACAGCGATTACATCTTTGCCGGCGCGATCTCGGGCAGCGGCACGGTCAACAAGCTCGGCAGCGGCGTTACGACGCTCACTGGCACCAACAGCTATAGCGGCGCGACCAACGTCAATGCCGGCACCCTGCTCGTCAACGGCAACCAGTCGGGCGCGGCCGGGCAGATTTCGGTCGCCGGCGGCGCGACGCTTGGCGGCACAGGCATCATCGGCGGCAGCGTCACGGTCGCCGACGGCGGCACGTTGAGCGCCGGTGGAGCAGGCAGCATGCCCGGCACGCTGACCATCAACGGCAATCTCGCCCTCGGCAATTCCAACCTCAACGTCGATTTCGGCCAGGCCAATGTGCCTGGCGGCGCGCTCAACGACCTGATCAACGTCGGCGGCAATCTCACCCTCGACGGTACACTCAACATTACGAAGACATCGGGCGGCAGCTTCGGCCCCGGGATCTATCGCGTGTTCAACTATGGCGGCTCGCTGATCGACAACGGCCTCAACGTCACCGATCCGAACTATTTCGTGCAGACGTCGGTCGCCAACCAGGTCAATTTGGTCAACTCGGCGGGCCTGACGCTGAGCTACTGGGACGGCGACGCCGGTCCGCATTCCAACGGTGCCGTCAATGGCGGCAACGGCACCTGGCGTGCTGCCGGCGACCAGAACTGGACGGATTCGACCGGACTTTTCGCCGCTCCCTTTGCCAATGGCAGCTTCGCCATCTTCCAGGGTACGGCTGGGACGGTGACGGTGGACGGCACGAATGGCCCGGTTTTGGCTGCCGGCATGCAATTCGCGATCGGCGGCTACCGGGTGCAGGGCGCGGACGTAGGGCTTATTGGGCTGCAGTCGATCATCCGCGTTGGCGACGGCTCGGCGGCGAGCGCGGGCTATACGGCAACCATCGCCTCGAACCTCACGGGGGCCGGGCAACTGGTCAAAACCGACGCCGGCACGCTGGTTTTGGCAGGCACCAACACCTATACCGGCGGCACCGCGATCAATGGCGGCACCGTGCAGATCTCCTCCGACAGCAATCTCGGCGGCTTCCCCGGCGTTCTTTCGCTTGACGGCGGCACGCTGCACACTACCGCCGGTATCGCTTCCGGGCGCTTCGTGACGCTCAACGCCGGCGGCGGCACTTTCGATATCGACGGCGCGACCAACCTGGCGCTCGGCGGCACCATCGCGGGTGTTGGCGCGTTGACCAAACAAGGCGACGGCACACTCATCCTGGCAGGCACCAACACCTATCAGGGAGGCACGTTCATCAAAGGGGGCACGGTCCTGATCACGGCCGACGCCAATCTTGGCAGTGCGGCGGGCAAGGTCACTTTCGATGGTGGCACGCTGCACGTGAGCAGCCTGTCCAACGTGACTTCCGGACGCAACGCGACCCTTGAAGCGGGCGGCGGCACATTCGAGATTGACAATACGCTTGCATGGAATGGAACCATCGACGGCGCGGGCGGGCTGACAAAAACCGGCACGGGAGCGCTGTTCCTCGGTGCCGACAACACCTACACCGGCGGCACGACCATTGCGGGCGGCGTCCTGGCTTTGGGCACTGGCGGCACGACGGGTGCGGTTCTCGGCGATGTGGTCGACGACGGCACGCTCAGCTTCAATCGCTCCAACCTTTATACATTCGACGGCACGATCTCCGGCAGCGGCAGCGTTACCCAGGCCGGAACGGGGACCACCGTGCTCACGGCCGAGAATAGCTATTCCGGCTTCACCATCATCAACGGTGGCGGTGGGCTCTACATCAATGGAGACCAGACTGCCGCGAGCGGACAGACCATCGTCGCCGCGGGTACGCTTGGCGGCACGGGCGTTGTCGGCGGTGACGTCCTTGTTGACGTGGCAGGCAGACTGGCTCCTGGCGGCCTTGGCGCCACGCCCGGCACGCTCACGATCAATGGCAGTCTTGATCTGGCCTCCGGGTCGAACCTCGACTATTCGTTCGGCCAGGCGGGCGTGGTCGGCGGCGCTTACAACGATCTGACCGTCGTGCATGGCAATCTGACGCTCGATGGCACCATCAATGTCACGGAAGCCCCGGGCGGCAATTTCGGGCCGGGCATCTATCGCGTCATCAGCTATGACGGCGCGCTTGCCGACAACGGGCTGGACACAACATCGGCCAACCACGTGGTGCAGACGTCGGTCGCGGGCCAGGTCAACCTCGTCGACATCAGCGGCCAGACCCTCAATTTCTGGGATGGCGACGCCGGTCCAAAAAGCAATGACGTTGTCAACGGAGGAAACGGAACCTGGCGGGCCGCTGGAGACGACAACTGGACCGGTTCGGATGGCAACCTGAACGCGGCCTTCACCAATGGCAGCTTTGCCATCTTTGCCGGCGCAGCCGGTATGGTCAGCGTCGACAACACCAATGGCCAGGTGCAGGCCGTGGGCATGCAGTTCGCGACCGGCGGGTATGTGGTCCAGGGACAGGACATCGAATTGCTCGGGCCGCAGTCGACCATCCGGGTCGGCGACGGCACGCTGGTCGGGGCAGGCTTCAGCGGAACCATCGCATCGAACCTCACAGGTGCGACTCAACTGGTGAAGACGGATCTTGGAACGCTGGTGCTTACCGGCACCAACAGCTACACCGGCGGCACGGCCATCAAGGGCGGCACGCTGCAGGTTTCGGCGGATGCCAATCTGGGCGATACCTCTGGCGGCTTGAGCCTGGACGATGGCGCAACGCTGCAGACCACCGCGGCCTTCACCTCGGCGCGTGACGTCACTCTCAATTCGGGTGTCGGCACTTTCCAGACCGATGCGGATCTCATCCTTTCGGGCCCGCTCACCGGCGCTGGCGGTTTTAACAAGACGGGCGCCGGAGCACTCACCCTGACCGGCTCCAACAGCTATGCCGGGTCGACCATGGTCACGGCCGGCGGCCTCTATGTCGATGGCGACAACGGTGGTGCGACGGGCGCGGTCTCGGTTGCGAGCGGCGCGACCATCGGCGGCAAGGGCGCGATCGGCGGCGATATCACGGTCGCCGACGGGGCGACCCTGTCACCCGGCTCGGCCGACGACACCCCAGGCACGCTGGCGATCGCTGGGAATCTCAATCTCTCCAGCGGCTCGATCCTCAACTATTCCTTCGGCGAGGCGAACGTCGTCGGTGGGGCGCTCAATGACCTGACGACAGTGGGCGGCAACCTCGTCCTCGACGGCACGCTCAACGTCACCACGAGCGCAGGCGGAACCTTCGGGCCAGGCGTCTACCGTGTCTTCAGCTATGACGGCACTCTCACCAACAACGGCCTCGCCGTGGGCACGATCCCGTCGACGGGTTATTCGATCCAGACATCGATCGATCACCAAGTGAACCTCGTCAACACCGAAGGCCTGACCTTCAACTACTGGGATGGCGCTGCCGGCCCCAAGAACAACGGCGTGATCAATGGCGGCGACGGCGTCTGGCAGGCTTCGGCCGGCAATGACAACTGGGCCAATGAGACGGGCACCATCAATGCCACTTACGCCGACGCTTCCTTCGCCATCTTTGCCGGCCAGGCCGGCACGGTGATGGTGGATGAAGGCTTGGGCCACGTAACTGCCTCTGGCATGCAGTTCATGACCGATGGCTATAGTGTCCAGGGCAATGCCGTCGAGCTCACCGGACCATCCAGCAGCATCGTCGTCGGCGACGGTACTGCGGCGGGCGCCGGCATGACGGCCACGATCGCCTCCGTTCTTTCGGGCGACGCGCAGCTTGTCAAATCCGACCGCGGCACGCTGGTGCTGACCGGCACCAACACCTACACCGGCGGCACGGCGATCAATGGCGGCACGCTGCAGGTTGCTGCCGATGCCAATCTTGGCGACGCCGCCGGCGGGCTCAGCCTCGACGGCGGCACGCTCAGCGCGACCAACAGTTTTGCTACCTCTCGTGCGCTGAATGTGATGAGCTCCGGCACCGTCTCGACCGCCGCCGCCACGACCTTGACGCTGAACGGCGCGCTGACCGGGTCGGGTGCATTCACCAAAGCCAGCGATGGAACCCTTGTGCTGGCCTCAGGCGACTCCGCTTTCGCCGGTGCAACTGGCGTGCAGCAGGGCACCTTGGCGGCCGGTACCGTCGACGCGCTTGGCGCCGCGTCGGCATACACGGTTGCCTCAGGTGCAACGCTCGACCTCGCCGGCTTTAACCAAACCGTGGCTTCGCTCGGCAACGCAGGCTCGGTGCGGCTGGGCACCGCGCCCGGCACGACGCTGACGATCAATGGCGATTACACCGGCAATGGCGGAACCATCTTCCTCAATGCCGCGCTCGATGGCGATGCCTCGACCACCGACAAGGTCGTCATCCATGGTAGCACCTCCGGCACCGGCATTTTTGCGGTAGGTAATGTCGGCGGAGCGGGGGCGCAGACCATCGAGGGCGTCAAGATCGTCGATATCGACGGAACCTCGGCCGGCACCTTCTCGCTGGCTGGCGACTATGTCTTCCAGGGCGACCAGGCCGTGGTCAGCGGCGCCTATGCCTACCGGCTCTACAAGAACGGTGTCAGTACGCCGGCGGACGGTGACTGGTATCTGCGTTCGGCGCTGATCAATGGATCGCCGAACCCACTCTATTCGCCGGCCGTACCGATCTATGAGGCCTATGCGGGCGTCCTGCAGAGTCTCAACGAACTGGACACCCTGCAGCAGCGCCTCGGCAACCGGTCTTGGGTGGGCGCTGCTCAAGGCGCCGACGAGATCGGGTCCGTTCCGTCGCAGAACGCGATCTGGGCTCGCATCGAGGGCGCCCACACGCGGCAAAGTCCCGAGAGCGCCACGACCGTGTCGGACTACGACGTGACGACATGGAAACTGGAGACGGGGGTCGATGGTCTCCTCTACGAAGATGCCACCGGCATCCTGCTCGGCGGTGTCTCTTTCCACTATGGCACGGCTTCCTCCGACATCTCGTCGATCTATGGCGTCGGCTCGATCGACGCCAAAGGCTATGGCTTCGCCGGCACGCTGACCTGGTATGGCGACAACGGCTTCTACACCGACGGCCAGGCCCAGGTAACGTGGTATGACAGCGACCTGAAGTCCACCACCCTGGGCAGCGAGCTCGCGAAGGGCAATAATGGCTTCGGCTATGCTGTGAGCATCGAAGCCGGCCAGAAGTTCGCGCTCGGGGCCAAATGGACGCTGACGCCGCAGGCTCAGCTCTCCTATTCTTCGGTCCGCTTCGACAGCTTCACCGATCCGTTCGACGCAGCGGTGTCGCTGAGCCGCAGTGAGGCGCTGATCGGCCGTGCCGGCCTGTCGCTCGACTATGAGGACGCCTGGACCGGCGCCCAGGGCAAGGTCAGCCGCTCGCATTTCTACGGCATTGCCAATCTCTATTACGACTTCCTCGACGGCAATGACGTGGATGTCTCCGGCACCGCGCTTCACGAGCACGACCAGCCGCTGTGGGGCGGTGTCGGTCTCGGCGGATCGCTCTCCTGGGCCGACGATCGCTACACGGTCTTCGGGGAAGCCTTCGCAAAGTCGAGCCTGAAGGAATTCGGCGACAGCCGCTCCATCGGCGCGAAGCTCGGCCTCAGCGTCAAGTGGTAGTCAGCAGGTTGACGGCTGACAAAGACAATGAGCCCTGATTCGAGTGCGCCGGGCTGGACAGGAATGGATGAAGATATGACCCGTAAGAGCTGGGGTAGAAGCCTCCTCCTGGTGGCCACCGCGCTGCTCATCATGGGCTTTGCGATTTCGGCATTTGCTCAAGAGAAGACAGGCCTTCCAGGCGGTGCTACTTCGCTCCAGGAGAGCTACCAGGACTGGAACCTAACCTGTCAAAGCGGGGCACCACAAATAGCGTGCGCTGTCTCCCAGCAACAAACGCAGCAGAACGGGCAGCGGGTGATGGCTGTCGAGCTTAGGCGAAACAGCGACGGCACGCTCGCCGGCAATCTCGTTCTTCCGTTTGGCCTCCTGCTCGACGCCGGTGCCACACTGCAGATTGACGACAGCCAGCCGCTGGCGGCGCTGCGCCTCTCCACCTGCCTGCCGGCCGGCTGCATCGTGCCGCTCAGCCTCGGGGAAGAAACAGTCGCAGCTTTGCGGGCCGGTTCGGTGCTCAAGATAAAGGTCAGAAGCGCAGATCAGAAGGAGGTGGTCCTGCCCGTGTCGTTGAAAGGACTTGCACCTGCTCTGGACAGGCTTGGCGTCCTCGCTGGAGCGTGACAATTCCTGCCGGAGCGCGTTTCTTAGCGAAAAGCCGATGCTTGCCACCGGTTCAAGTAGCACTGTGCTGGGTCGTAATGCAGGGGTAGGCTAGTGACTGACAATAAAGCCGTCGGTCCGCTGCCGGTCTCAACGCGGACGTCAACGGTTCTACAATTGGCCATCGACTGGGGTTCTTGGAAGCTTTTCGAACTTTCTGCCTTGCGCCTCCGGCCGAATTGCGTGGGCTTACTCAGGACGTTGGGGCGGCTGAACTAGCTGCGGTGCAAACTTGATCGAGATGCTCATCTGGGGTTCGAGCC
>NZ_RZPQ01000258.1:0-7232 GCF_003999135.1 Mesorhizobium sp. M7A.F.Ca.CA.004.06.1.1
TTCCATTCGCTTGGCGAGGAGAGCATCTCCAAGCTGATGGTGCGGGCGGAGGAGACCGAGGGCAGGGCGCTGCCGCTCGACGACGAGGCGCGGACCATGCTCATCCGCATGAGCGATGGCGACGGCCGGGCCTCGCTGACGCTCGCGGAAGAAGTCTGGCGGGCAGCCAAACCCGGCGAGGTCTTCGATCCCGAGGGACTGCAGCGCATCGTCCAGCGCCGCGCGCCGATCTACGACAAGGGCCAGGACGGCCATTACAATCTGATCTCGGCGCTGCACAAATCGGTACGCGGTTCAGACCCTGACGCGGCTCTCTACTATCTCGCACGCATGTTCGATGCCGGCGAGGATCCGCTCTATCTAGGCCGCCGGCTGGTGCGCATGGCCATGGAAGACATCGGCCTTGCCGACCCGCAGGCGCTTGTCGTCGCCAATGCCGCCAAGGATGCCTACGACTATCTCGGCTCGCCCGAGGGCGAGCTGGCTTTTGCCGAGGCCACCGTCTATCTCGCCACCGCGCCCAAATCCAACGCCGTCTACAATGCTTTCAAGGCTGCCACGCGGGCCGCGAAGGAACACGGCTCGCTGCTGCCGCCCAAGCACATCCTCAACGCGCCGACAAAGCTGATGAAAGAGGAGGATTACGGCGCCGGCTATCGTTACGACCATGACGAGCCGGATGCCTTTTCGGGGCAGGATTATTTTCCCGAGAAGATGGGCCGCCAGACCTTCTATGATCCGCCCGAGCGCGGCTTCGAGCGCGACATCAGGAAGCGGCTCGACTATTGGGCGAAGCTGCGCAAGGAGCGGGAGTAGCAGGCTTGCGTGAGGCCGTTGGCCAGATCCACCAGGCAGCCAGCCGGCCACGATAGCAGGGCCGTTGTGTGGTAACCCAAAAAACCTTATCAAGGCGCACGACCGGGCGGTGGTCGTTGCCGTGATTTGGGCACTTCATTCGCAACAGGATCGCGCTCCGCGCGTGGAAAAATGACAAAAACCCTTCGCAAGTCCCTTCGCAAATTCGCCATTGCCATCCCGCTTCTCGCCCTTGGCTTCTATTTCATTCCCATCCTGACGACGATCTTCATCATCTGCGGCCTGATCGACGTGCTGCGCAACGACCGCAAGGATCTGTCGCTGTTCTCAGGCTATTTTCTCGGCAACGGCCTGTTCACCTGGCTGCTTTCGCCGTTCAATCTGCTGGTCGACCTCTTGTGCTACAGAAATCCAGGTGTCTGGAAGCTGGAGCAGTTTCCCGCCGACTATCAGCGCGAGGTCAACGAGGTCCTGGACATCTTCAAGGCGCGCAAAGATGAGATCATTGCCGATATCGACGCCAATTTCGGCGCCGGCCGGCGCGGCATGTATGTCTACCAGTGGTACGGTAAGCACAGGATCGACAACGTCGCCGAGTTCAACAAGGACTTCAAGTACATCAAGACCATAGCCGTTTCCGTCTTCAGCAAGCGCGAATCGACGTCTTGGCATTTCGGCCCGCTGCGGCTCAGCCTGCGCATCCTCTACAATCTGATCCCGGTTAAGTCGGAGATTTTCGTCGAGTGCGGCAACGTCAAGAATTATTGGTACGACAATCCGCTGTTCATCTTCGACGACACGCTGCTGCATCGCTCGGTCAACGAGTATGACGGACGCCGCTACTGCGTCTTCATGGACATCATCCGGCCGTCTCCGGTTCCCAGACTGATCGCGGGCATGCTCTCAATCGTCTCGGTCAGCGTCGAGCGCATCAATTCCATGTTCTACAAGAACTGGAAGATGATCGGTTCGACCAAGCCGAAGAATGCCGGCACGACCTGAGCTTTAGAAAACCGGCGCTGCCGGCGGCATTTGGGTGCTCTGCGTGTGAGACTTGGCCATCCTTGTGGCCGCTCATGCGCCGGAACGGCTCCTGGCTGCATGAACGGCGGCCCCGGGCTGACTTTGACAGTTCTGCCTCTTCTCCTTCTGGCGGCTTCAAGTGACGAAGAACAGATCTCTCGGATTTTGGGCAACGACATATGTGTGCACCGCTCTGCTGGGAGTTGCTCTTGCTCTCACCTATGTAGGGCTTGAGCAGCCTGTCTATTACTGGGACTTCGCTGCCTATTTCGACACGTTCAGCCGGCAAGGCACGCTCTTGATTCAGAGCCCTCTCGAGTGGCTCAGCCATTTGAGGACCTCGATCGCCACGGATGACTACAGTGCGGCGATCCTGGTGCCGCTGATGCCGTTTCACATCATTTTTGGCGATTCGAGGTTTTCCTATATCGCCGGAATAGTTGCTGTTTATCTGGTCCCGACCGCTCTTCTCATCGGCAGAATTAGCTATCTGGAGGCGGCGACCGGGACGTCTTCATGCCGAAGCTGGCTCACCGTATGGATTGCGGCCTTTCTCTACACGCCGTTCTGGGCGGCGACGCTCCGTGGGTTGCCTGACATTGCCGGCTGTCTCGCGCTTTGCGCGGCAACCTATTTTCTCTGGAAATCGAGGTTCCTGACCCATGAACCGGTGATCAGCGGAATACGTGTCGGCGTATGCCTGTGGTTGGCGTTCGTGCTGCGCCGCTGGCACGCCTATCCTGTCATCGGGCTCGGAATTTCCGCAGCCTTCTTCTGTTTTCTGCAGGTTGCCAAAGATCGGGACTTTCCGGCACTCCGCAATGCCGCCGTCGGAGGCCTGTGTGCGATCCTCGTGGTTGTCGGAGCCGCGCTGACCTTCCAGCAACCCTTGATCTTCAAGATACTGGGAACCAGCTATGGCGATCTTTACAGCGGATACAAGACGGACTTCGTTTCGCAGATTGTCCAGGTGGGATCCCGGCTCAGCTATGTGAACTGGCTGTTGATCGTATTTGGCCTTTACATCTCCATTATACGCCAAAACAGATTTTCCCTGTTCTGTGCCGTTGCTTCGGCACTCACCTTCGTCCTCTTCACCCGCATGCAGGACCCGGATCGCCATCATTCGGTGCCGGTATTTCTTTGGCTCTTTCCTACCTACGCCCAGGCAATCGTTGCGATCGTTTCGATGCCGGCACTGAGATCGCGATGGTCGAACGCCGCGATAGCCGTTGCCGCCGGGCTGGCGTTTTTCGGTACTTTTTTCCCGACTGGCCGCCAGGTTCTGTCGCCGATCAGCTACGTCTTTGCCAGGGAAGCCACGCTCCCGCTGCACCTCGACAATCTTCCAGAATACAGGCGCCTTATCGATGACCTTCTTGGAAAGATGGGACCTGGGGACCGGTTGTCGGTGTTTGCATCCAGCGGGATCATGAGCGATTCATTGCTGTATGAAATGGACAAGGACCTTTACCCTCGCATCGAGTGGGCTTGTCAGGTCGATAGTCGCGATCGATTCAGACCGGCGGCGTTGAAGTCCAAATACGTTGTCGTGACCGACCCGCCCGTTATCCATCTGCAGCAGGGCGCGCAGCTCTGTGTCTCGATACCGGACCAATACATCGTCGAGGGCAAAGGCATTGGCGCAGCATACAGGCGCATAGCGGCTTACCAGCTGTCCGGCGACGTCAAGGGCTACCTCTACGAACAGGTGCGCCCTATCGGCAAAACGGAGGTCGATGACCTCTATAACGAGTTCAGGAAAAAATATCCGGGATGGGCAACGCCTGAGTGGTGAGCTCGATCTGCGTGCGGTTGCGCCCGCAACGAGGGATTGACGGGGCAGCCGTGCGGGGGCAGTAAACGGTCATGTTCAATCTGTTTCTCGTCGTCGTCGGTGGCGGCATCGGTGCCGGAATTCGTCACCTTACCAACATCGGCGCGCTGCGTTTTGTCGGCCCCAGCTATCCCTGGGGCACGATGGCCATCAACATCATTGGCTCCTTCGCCATGGGGCTGTTCATCGCCTCCATGATGCGCCGTGGCGGATCGAACGAGGTCAGGCTGTTCGTTGCTACCGGCATTCTCGGCGGCTTCACCACCTTCTCCGCCTTTTCGCTCGATTTCGCGACGCTGTGGGAGCGGGGAGCCACGCTGCCTGCGCTGGCTTATGCCCTTGCCAGCGTCATTGGCGCCATTACCGCCCTGTTTCTGGGACTTTGGCTCGCAAGAAGCCTGCCTTAGTGCTATTGCCGCGCCAAGAACAGGCCGAGCTTCGCTCGGGAAACGGATAAGCGACAAAAAACATGGCAGGCGTTGAACAGATCACGGTGGAGGCCGGCGAGGCGGGCATGCGGCTCGACCGCTGGTTCAAGACCCATTTCCCGGGCCTTGGTTTCGGCCATTTGCAGAAGCTTCTGCGCTCCGGCCAGATCCGCGTCGATGGCGGACGGGTCAAGGCCGACACCCGTGTCGAGCCCGGCCAGATGGTTCGCGTCCCACCGCTCGAGGTCGACAAGAAGGGCGAGAGTGCGCTGACCGGCCACTCGATCCGCAACCAGGGCGATGCCGATGTCCTGTCGAAAATGCTGATCCATGAAGATCCCAAGGTTTTCGTCTTCAACAAGCCGGCGGGCCTTGCGGTGCAGGGCGGCTCGGGCGTCACCCGCAATGTCGACGACATGCTGGAGGCCTGGCGCAGCCAGAAGGGCGAGAAGCCCAGACTGGTTCACAGGCTCGACCGCGACACTTCAGGTGTTCTGGTCGTCGCCCGCACCCGGCTGGCCGCCATGAAGCTCTCGGAAGCGTTTCGCGCCCGCGAGACCAAGAAGACCTATTGGGCGCTGGTCAAGGGCGTGCCGCCCAAGCGCGAGGACAAGATCTCGACCTGGCTGATCAAGGAGCCGACGCCGGACGGTGACCGCGTGCGTGTCGCCGCGCATGGCGAAAAGGGCGCCGATCACGCCGTCTCCTACTACCGCATCATCGAGCAGGCTGCGCAGACGATGACCTGGCTTGAAATGGAGCCCTATACGGGCCGCACCCACCAGCTTCGTGTCCACGCCGCCTACATCGGCTGCCCGATCCTGGGCGATCCGAAATATTTCGAGGCCGACACCAACTGGGACTTTCCAGGGGGCATTAAAAACCGCCTGCATCTGCACGCCCGCCGCATCATCATTCCGCATCCCGACAAGGGCGTCATCGATGTCACCGCGCCAATGCCGCCGCACATGCGCCAGAGCTGGAACCTGATCGGCTTCGACGACGCCAGCGCGGAGGACTGATCGTGAGCGGCGCCAGTGACGCGCTCGACCGGCGCGACACGGTCGACATGGCCGCCGCCGCCATCATGGTCGGGCTGACCTTTTCCTGGGGGTTGAATTACGTCGCCGCCAAGATCTCCTACGCTGGTTATGACCCGGTCTTCCTGTCGATCGCGCGCTCGATCATCGGCGGCCTGTGTGTCTTTGCCTGGTGCCGGTGGCGCGGCATCGCGCTTTTCACGCGCGACGGGACCTTGCTCGCCGGCATCGTGGTTGGCGCGCTTTTCGGCATCGAGTTCCTTTGCCTTTATGTCGGCCTGGAGCATACGACCGTTGCCCGCAACACGCTGCTGGTCAACACGATGCCGTTCTGGATGCTGCTCGGCGGCCATTTCCTGCTCGGTGAGCAGATCACATTGAGGAAATTCCTTGGCCTGCTGCTGGCCTTTGCCGGCCTTGTCGCGGTGTTTTCCGACAAGCTTGGCGGCGGCGGAGACATGCTGTTCGGCGATCTGCTGAGCCTCGGCTCCGGATTCTTCTGGGCTTTGACCAACATCCTCATCAAGCGGTCGAAGCTGGTCGAGGCGAGCGCCGAGAAGCTTCTGCTTTACCAACTCGCCGGGGCAGCGATCGTCGGCATATTGGTGCTGCCTCTCGCCGGCCCGCCCGTTCGCGACCCGACCGTGCTGCCGACCTTGGCGCTGCTCTTCCAGGCTGTCTACATCGTCGCCTTCACCTATGTGCTGTGGTTCTGGCTGTTGCGGCGCTATCCGGCGTCAGGCCTGTCCAGTTTCACTTTCCTGTCGCCGGTTTTCGGCGTGCTGTGCGGCGCCATGTTCTTGAATGAGCCGCTGACCATGCGCATTTTCCTGGCACTTGGCCTGATTGCCGCCGGCCTGATCATCGTCAACCGGCCAGTGCGCAAGCTGACGCCGGTGTAAGAGAGACCTTCTATGCGTGACATCCTCAACGACCTTGAAGCGGGCAAATATCTTTCGGATCCGGATCCGGTGCGCCGCGCCCAAATCCAGATGAAGACGCCTCTGCCGAAGCGCTTCTACAAGACCGTCTCGGTCGCGCCGGTCGAAGGCGGCTTTGCCGTGCATCTCGACGGCAAGCCGGTGCGCACGCCGGGCAAGGCGCTGCTGGCAGTGCCTACCGAGGCGGCAGCCGCGCTCGTCGCCGACGAGTTCGCCACCCAAAGCGAGACCATCAATCCGGTGACCATGCCGGTGATGCGGCTTGTGAACACCGCCATCGATGGCGTCGCCAGCGACCCGCAGGCGGTGCTGGAAGACATTCTGCGCTTCGCCTCGTCCGATCTGCTCTGTTACCGCGCCGACGCGCCGCAAGGGCTGGTGGAGCGGCAGAACCAGCATTGGGACTCGGTGATAGACTGGGCGAGGGGAACACTTGGGGTGCGCTTCAATCTCGCCGAGGGGATCATCCATGTCGAGCAGCCGCGCGAGACCATCGCGGTGCTGGGCAGCCATCTTGCCCAGCGAACAGAGCCGCTGCGTCTCGCCGCCATCCATGTGATGACGTCGCTCACAGGTTCGGCGCTGCTGGCGCTGGCTGTCGATTTCGGCGAGATCGACGCTGAGGCTGCATGGGCCGCGGCTCATGTCGACGAGGACTGGCAGATCGAGCATTGGGGGCAGGACGCCGAAGCCGTTGCCCGCCGCGCGGCTCGCAAGCACGACATGATGGCTGCTGTCGGCCTGCTGGAAGCGCTCAAGGGCTAAGGGTTTCCCAGTTCGCCCGGTTTCATCCCGCAGCGCACCTAATACCAAAGTCATAATCCCAAAGACGCGCTGCCTTTGGCGGGCGCTTTCTGTCATTTTTCCCGAATGGCTGTCGTTGAGTCCGTGCTCGGAGGAGAACGCGGACGGTGTCGCGCAGCATCGAGAACGGGTCTCACGGGAGGATAACGAAATGGCAATAGCATCGACCGCCGGCGGAGCAAGCCGCGCCATGACGCGGGAGGAGAAGAAAGTCATCTTCGCTTCCTCGCTCGGCACCGTTTTCGAATGGTATGATTTCTATCTCTACGGCTCGCTGGCAGTGTTCATTGGTTCGACCTTTTTCAGTCCAGCCATCCCGGAAGCGACCCGCAATATCTTCGCG
>NZ_RZPQ01000259.1:0-7212 GCF_003999135.1 Mesorhizobium sp. M7A.F.Ca.CA.004.06.1.1
CGCCAGCATCGCGGCGGCGGCGTCGTCGAGCTCGCCACGCCCACCGGCGCAAAGCACGGACATATCCGTTCCATCGGGCAGGTCGGTCTCGTCTTCCCCGTTGGGATCGCCATCGTCGCTCGCCTCTGCGGCCTCGGGCGGCGCCTCCTCCTCGCCTGCCTCCTCCTGCGCGCTGTCGTCGAGATTGGCCACCAGCACCAGGGCACTGGCCGCCACCTGCCGCCTTTGCAAATCGCCCATGACGCCGCGCACACGGTCTTGTTCGCCCAGCAAAAGCGCCGGAATGGCAACCTTGTCGTAGAATTCGACCAGATATTTCTCCTCCAGCATCTCCTCGGCATGGTCGGTGGCTTCTTCCGGATCGCCGGCCAGAAGCCGCTGGTACAGGCGCGCATGGGGTTCGAGCACGGGCTCGTTGCCGAACAGCACGTCGAGGAATTCAAACTGCGGCACGTGTCTGCCCAGCACCACCAGGCAGACGGTGAGCGGTGTCGACAGGATCAGCCCGAGCGGCCCCCAGAGCCACGTCCAGAAAATCGCCGCGACGATGATCGCCAGCGGCGACAGTCCTGTCCGCGAACCGTAGAGCCAGGGTTCGATGATATTGCCGGTGATCAGCTCCATCACTACGAACAGGGCGGCGGTCCACAGCACGAGCGACCAGCCCGGCGCAACGGCCAGCGCCAGGAACAGCGGCAAAAGCATGCCGATGATCGGGCCGATATAGGGAACGAAACGCAGCGCCAGCGCCAGCAGCCCCCACAGCAGCGCATTGGGAATACCGAGGGCCCAGAGCCCGATCGCAATCGGTACGGCGTAGACGATGTTGACGACCAATTGCATCAAGAGATAGCGGCCCACCCGCTTGGCGGCATCCTGAAGCGCCTCGGTGGTGCGGTGGAGGTCGCCGTAGCCGACAAGCCGGATGAAGCGGTCGCGCAGATCCTCCCGCTCGAGCAGCATGAAGATGACGACGACGATGATCAGTCCGGCCGACCCAAGCGGGCTGATCAGCGGCCCGACGATATTCTGCAGGACCTGGAGCGGCCTTTCTCGGGCGACGATCTCGACAGGCACCGGCTCACGCGCAGGCTTTTCCGGTGCGGCAGCCGGCAGCGTGGCGTCCTGCCTGTCGATCTCCTGGCCGACACGCTCGACCACCTGGCTCAATCTGGCAAGTATCCCGCCCCCGACCCCGGTTTCCTTGAGCGAGCGGATCTTGGTCAGGATGTTGGTCTGGTAGACCGGGATGTTCTGCGCCAGTTCGCTGACCTGCGTGGCGACGATGAAGGAGAACAGGCCAAGCGCCGCGAAAGCGCCGAGCACGCTGGCAATGACGGCGGCAATCCGGGGAATGCCGATTTTTTTAAGAGCTGAGACAAGCGGCGCCAATGCGAAGGTCAGCAGCAGCGCGATCGCGATCGGCAGGAAAACCTCGCGCCCGAAATACAGTGCGGCCACCGTCGTGACGATGGCCGCCACATTGGGCAAAGAGGTTCGCGGATGGGGCGCGGCTGCTGAAAGTGCGTCCCCTAGCCCGTCAGCCGGAGACGCCGTGCCGTTTCGACGATTGGCCACGTGATGCCTCCCCTGCCAAATGCCATGATCGGGCATATAGAGCGGACGTGCAACTTTAGCCAACGATGAAATACGCCTCGCTCACAGGCAATGATCCGGGCCGCATCGGCCGCTCTCGACCGATCGGATCAGCGCGCCGCATGCCTGGCCAGCGCGTGCTCGATCAGCACGTCAATGGTCTGGCTGTAGCCGATGCCTGACGCCGCCAGCGCCTTGGCATACATCGAGATGTCGGTGAAGCCGGGAATGGTGTTGACCTCGTTGACGAGCAGGCTGCCATCGGCGCGCAGGAAGAAATCGACGCGCGCCATGGCTTCGCAGCCGAGCGCCTGAAAAGCCTGACGCGCCATCTCCCTCGCTTTGTCGGCCACAGTGGCCGGGACATCAGCGGGCACCTTGACCAGCGCGCCGTCGGCATCGAGATATTTGGCCTCATAGGTGTAGAAGCCGTGCTTGCCGGCCGGAATGATCTCGCCGGGCAGCGACACCGTCAGCGACCCGTCGGCGCGCTCCAGCACCGAGAACTCGATCTCGCGCCCCTCGACGAATTCCTCGATCAACACTTTGCCGTCGTAGCGGAAAGCCGTGTCGATGGCCTGCTCGAAGCCATCCCTGTCATTCACCTTGCTGACCCCGAAGGACGAGCCCTGGCGCGCCGGCTTGGCGAAGAACGGCAGGCCGAGCATCCCGGCAATCTCCTGGAAGGAATGCTTGCCGTTTCGATGCACGGTGACGGAGCGGGCAACCGCCAATCCCGCCTCGCGCATCAGCCGCTTGGCGACATCCTTGTCCATGGCCGCGGCCGACGCGAGGATGCCGCAGCCGACATAGGCTACATCGGCGACCTCGGCATAGCCCTGCACCGAGCCGTCCTCGCCGAACGGCCCGTGCAGCACCGGGAACACGACGTCGATGGGGGGCAGGTCAGGCTGCGTACCATCCCGCGAGACGGCGACCAGCCGGCCCTTGCCGCCGGGCAGCAGCGCGACCTCGGCACCATCTTCGGATGCCGGCGCCCCTGCCGCGTCATCAAGTTGTTGCAGCAGCCATCTGCCGCTTTTGGTAATGGCGATCGGCACGATGTCGTAGCGCGTCCGGTCGATCGCCTTCAGCACATTGGCGGCCGACAGGCGCGACACGTCATGCTCGGCCGAACGCCCGCCATAGAGGATGGCCACTCTTGTCTTACCGGTCATCGAAATCCCTCGACTGTCAAAAAAAATCAAATGGCGACGGCAATGCCGCGATTGGCGAAGAAGCGGTCGAAATCGGCCGGCGCCAACACTGCGTCTGCCTGTGTGGCGGGGTCATGGCCGGACGGGTTGTGGAAGCGGAAACCCTGATTGGATGCCGCCGTGACCAGCACCAGATGACCGCCCTTCGAGGGCGGCTCGCGCTCGGGCCAGCGGATCGAACTGCTGACCGACGCGATGAAGAAGCGCGTCCGCTGCATGATCGCCGGAATCTCGGCCGTCGCGACATTGGTCACCACCTCGGCCCGGAGTCCAAAAACCTCTTTCACGAAGCTGACGAAGGGCGCGTAGATCAGCCCCTTGATCGATCCCCCGTTGACGACATAGCCGCCATATAAGGTGCAGCGCCTGGCAAGCTCGATCGTCGGCACGATCTCGCCGCGGCTTGCCAGGATCATCTTCAGGCACGCCATGCCGCAGATATTGGCCGCCCAGACCGCATATTCATCGAGTGTTTCCGCGCCCGATCCCCGCCACAGCGGATCGCGCCTGAGGGCAACATCCGCGCCGTCGGCGAGCACGTCCAGCGTCAGGTCGGGCGTCTCCCACTGGCTGAAAAACGGCACGGTTTCAGGCAGTGGACTCATACGGGCTCCTCGGCGGCTGGCTCCATCTCGTATACGAGGATACGAGATGGATGAAAAGCCGCTTAGGCCCGTTTAGGTGTGGGGAGCCGTGCGCCGCCGCCTACTCGGCCTTCGTCCAACCGAAAACCAGCCAAGCATATTTCGATTTTTCGTCGGGTTCGACAGTGTAGGTCATCTGCATGTCGCCGTCCTTGGCGTAGATATCCAGCCTGGGCGCGGTCTCCAGCTTGAGCCACGCCGAACTGTTGCTGAAGGACCAGGTTCCGCACCAGACGCAAGGCCCCGCCGTCGGATCACCCGGCTGATGAAAATTGTAGCGGCCGTCCGCCGTGATCTCCAGATAGTCAAACGCGCCGTAAAACGCGGTCACCGTCTGCTGGAATTCATTGGCGGCCGCTTCCTGTTCCGGTGTCGGCGCATCCTTCATATCGCGCGGCGGCCGGATGGCTCCGCCGTTCAGTTTCCATTTGCCGACAAAATCCTTCTGGGTCGGAAGATATTCCTCCTGCGCCTGCGCCGATGAAACATAAGCAAAAGGTGATATACTTGTGAGATCCACGGCCCCGATCGCAAATAAAAGCGTGGCGGCACAGATCGCCCTTGTTGGGTTTTGCATAAAAAATGTATCTCCAAGGGGGTAAGGGGAGTTCTATTGAGGATTTTGCAGCGCACGTTGCTTCGATGCCGATTCCCGCCCGCCATTTGCACGGTTAGCATCGTGGCCATCAATCTGGCAACGCAAGGCAGCTTCTCTCCGGCATCGCCCATGCGCCCGCGATCCCGGCCGGCTGAATATCGGCAGCTTAGAAGGTGATCTTCACCGAAGCTGCGCTGCGACTATGCGGACCATGATGGACGGCCTCGATGTTGTTGCCGTCGGGATCGAGCAGGAAGGCGGCGTAATAGCCGGGATGATAGGGCCGTTCGCCCGGCGCGCCATTGTCCGTGCCGCCAGCCGCCAGTCCGGCCTTGTAGAAGGCGTCGACCATGGCGTGGTCCCTTGCCTGGAAAGCCAGGTGATGGCGACCGGTGAGTTTTCCCTGTGCGGCCCGGCTGTCGGCAGTGGAGACAAACAGCTCGTCGGCCCAGAAAAAATCGTCGCCGCTCCCACCGATCGGAACATCGATCGCCTGCAGGACCGCCTCGTAGAAACGCCGGCTGGGCGCGAGATCCCTGACCACCAGTTGGATGTGGTCGATGAGCCGGCCGCGATGCAATTCCTGGGTTTCCATAAAGATGCCTCCTCGTGAGGTTCGAATTTAGGTTCGGACAGGGCGTCGTCAATGCGGATACTTGTTCTATCCCGCAAACAAAAAGCCCGCCGGGAGGGGATCCGGCGGGCCTTTGGAAAGCATGTCTAGCCTTCAGGGGTCTGAGGGGGATCAGACCTGGTAAGAACCTTTGTTGGCCGCGGAGGTTCCACCCGAACAAAAAATTGCCGATGGCCCGTCGAAACCGCGGAAGCGGTGGAGGCGATTTCTTCGCGAGAGCACTCACAGTTTGGAACTTTCCGCTCACAACCGGGTTGGGTGCCCCGGTGGGAGGAATTGCTATTGGATAGTTTTCAGAGGCTCGAAGCGCTGGTCGACAGCGCCGGTGTCGAGGATATCGAGGAAGCAACCGCTCTGCTGCGCCGGTTCAAGGGCAGGTCGCGCGAGGTCTCGGCAGCCATAGATGAGTTCATGCTCGATTTCATGACGTTGGTCTTCGTCGTCGAAAGCGGCGAAGAAGGTTTCGAAAAGCCGGTCCGCAAGCTCGCTCGCACCAAGCTTTCAAAGCTTGAGCGGATGGTGACTGTGATGGCGGAGGAAAAGCCGGCCTCCGGCGCCGGCCTATCCCTTCAGGATGGCGGCTAGCCTTGGAATGCCTTCGCTCACCGCGCGCCGGTCGGCGAGCGTGAAGGACAGCCGCAGCGTGTTGCGCCCGGTGCCGTCGGCATAAAAGGCGCCGCCCGGCACGAAGGCCACCCGCGCTTCTTTCACCGACCGCGCCAGAAGCTCGGTGGCGTCGGCCCCTTCCGGCAACGTTACCCAGACGAACATGCCGCCTTCCGGGCGGCTCCAGGTCACGCCTTCCGGCATATTGGATTCCAGTGCCGAGAGCAGCCCGTCGCGGCGCTCGCGATAGGCGCCGATAAGTTTTTCCACCTGGCCGTCGAAGACGGCTTCGGCGACACGATGCATCACCACCTGGTTGATCGACGGGCTGTGCAGGTCCGAGGCCTGCTTCATCAGCACCAGTTTCTCGACGATGTGGCGCGGGGCGCAAACCCAGCCGATGCGCATGCCCGGCGACAGTATCTTCGAGAACGAGCCGCAATAGAGCGTGCGCGCCTTGTCGATGCCGCCGGACCTGATGCAGTCGAGCGCCAGGATCGGCGGCACGCCGTCGCCGTCATAGCGCAGCGCGCGATAGGCGGCATCCTCGATGACGGCGATGTCGAGTTCGCCGGCAAGGCCGAGCACCGCCTCGCGCTGCTCACGGTTCAGCGTGTTGCCGGTCGGGTTGGCGAAATCCGGCACCAGATAGGCGAATTTGGCCTTGCCGCCATTTGCTGCCGCTGCCGCGCGATAGGCATCGGGCGTCATGTTGCCGCCGGCCGGGGTCAGCCGGTCGTAGCGAGGCTCATAGGCGTTGAAAGCCTGCAGCGCGCCGAGATAAGTCGGCCACGTCACCAGCGCGGTATCGCCCGGCGACAGGAACAGTTTGCCGAGATAGTCCAGCGCCTGCTGGGAGCCGGAAGTGATGAAGATATCGGCCTCGTCACAGGCGACGCCGAGCTTGCCCATCTGCCCGGCGAGCCAGCGCCGCAACGGCAGGTAGCCTTCCGAGACCTGGTACTGCAGCGCCGCACCCGCCTCGGCGCCGCCCAGCACCGAAGCATAGGCGTCACGGATCGCCTCGGCCGGGAACAACGCCGGATCGGGAATACCGCCGGCGAACGAGATGATGTCCGGCTGGTCGAGCAGCTTCAGGAGCTCGCGGATTTCGGACGCTTTCATGCGCGACGAGCGCGAAGCCAACAGATTCATAAGGGTCACGACACGCCTCCCCAAACGCTGCAATATAGGTCAACTTGGCTGACCTATATCCCCTCTTGGCCGCGAATTGAAGTGTGCCTGAACGATTTCCCGAATGCGCCAGCGCGGGCGCACTGCTCGAACGCCGCGAGCAGTTCCACAAAAAATGTGCAGCGGTTTCCGTCCGCCTAAAGGCTCTTCTTGTAGCCGAGATGGCTGCCGGTGAAGCCGAGGCTTTCGTAGAAACGGTGCGCGTCCGCCCGCCCCTTGTCGGTGGTCAGTTGGACGAGGCTGCAGCCCCGCGCCCGGCACGCGTCGATCGCCCATACGATCATCTGCCTGCCGATGCCGTCCGAGCGCCTGTGGCCGGCAACCCGAACCGCCTCGATCTGGCCGCGCCAGGCGCCTTTGCGCGAGAGCCCGGCAAGGAAAGAAATCTGCAAGGTACCGATCACTTCGGCCCCGTCGACAGTCACCGCCAGCAGCTGATTGGGATCGGCGTCGATGGCGTTGAAAGCATCGACATAGCCTTGGGCCAGCGGCATGGAAGCGTCCTCGCGGCCGGCGCCAAGCGGATCGTCGGCCAGCATGGCGATGATGTCAGGCAGGTCGGAGGCCTGCGCACGGCGGAAGGTGATCATGGTGTCGAGATATCGCGAGGCACTGGTGGCCGCAAGATTTGAATATGCTCTCCACCGGGCGCTGGTGCCGCCCCTCATCTGCCTGCCGGCATCTTCTCCCCGTATAGTGACGGGGAGAAGGACGCTGTGTCAG
>NZ_RZPQ01000025.1:0-19636 GCF_003999135.1 Mesorhizobium sp. M7A.F.Ca.CA.004.06.1.1
TCACCGCCTTCTGCGCGAATTCCAGGGCGCCGAACAGATTGTTGGTGTCGGTCACGGCAATGGCCGGGGCTTCGTCCTTGACGGCGTGAGCCACCACCTTGCCGATCTGCAAGGCGCCTTCCAGCAGCGAATAGGCCGAATGCACGCGCAAATGGACGAAGGGCCGCGCCGGGGCCTCCGGCCGCGCCGCAGCAATCGCTGCTTCGCGCTTCAGGGGATCGCGGGGAAGTTTTTCGTCGGCCATGGTGCTGTGTGAAGGTCCTTGAGTCGATGGAGATGTATTGTCCGGGACCGCGCGATGCCAGTCCAGCACAAACCACTGCTGATCACAGGCTGCCTGCCCGGCCAGCCTTACGCAAACTCCATGATCACCGCGTCGACAGCCAGGCTGTCACCCGGTTTGGCGTTGAGCTTGGAGACGACAAGGTCGCGTTCAGCACGCAGCACGTTTTCCATCTTCATCGCTTCCACCACCGCCAAGGTCTCGCCGGCCTTGACCTCCTGGCCTTCGGCAACGGCAATCGACACGACAAGGCCGGGCATCGGGCAAAGCAGCAGGTTCGACGTGTCCGGCGCCACCTTTTCGGGCATCAGCCTTTCCAGCTCGGCGGTGCGCGGCAGCATGGCGCGCGCGGTCACCGACATGCCTTTCCAGGCTATGCGAAAGCCGTTGGCAACCGGCCTGACCTGAGCCGTAACCTTGCGCTTGCCGACCGTGCCGCGCCAGACCAGGTCGCCCGCCCGCCAGTCTGCTGCAACGGTCAACGCCCTGCCGGCCTCGATCGACAGATCGATTTCCATCGGAATGGAAATCATGCCCTCGATAATCGAGGCCGACAGATAGTCATCGCCGATCTTTACCACCCAGTCGCGCTTCAGAGCTCCCGAATGCGGCGCCAGCCGCCCGCCCAGCCGGTCGAGCCGGTCACGGCGCAGCAGTTCCACCGCCGTCGCAATCGACGCCAGCACGGCCTTCTCATCGTCGTTCGGTACGACCGGCGCGAAGCCGTCGGGATATTCCTCCGATATGAAAGCGGTCGATATCCGCCCTTCCCGCCAACGCGGATGCTGCATCAAGGCAGCCAGGAACGGAATGTTGTGCTCGATACCGTCGACGACGAAGCTGTCGAGCGCTTCCGACATGGCATCGATGGCCTCCAGACGCGTCGGCGCCCAGGTGCACAGCTTGGCGAGCATCGGATCGTAGAACATCGAGATTTCGGAGCCTTCGGTGACGCCGGTGTCGTTGCGGATGATGACATCGCCGAATTGTCCTTCCTCAGGCGGCCGGTAGCGTGTCAGCCGGCCGATCGACGGCAAGAAGTTGCGGTAGGGATCTTCGGCATAGAGCCGGCTTTCCACTGCCCAGCCGTTCAGTTTGACATCGCTTTGTTTGATGGCAAGCTTTTCGCCGGCGGCGACGCGAATCATCTGCTCGACCAGATCAATGCCTGTGACGAGCTCCGTCACCGGATGCTCGACCTGCAATCGTGTATTCATTTCAAGGAAATAGAAGTTCTTGTCCTTGTCGACGATGAATTCGACCGTGCCGGCGCTCTGGTAGTCGACGGCCTTGGCCAGCGCCACCGACTGCTCACCCATAGCCTGCGCGTCTCGGCATCCAGGAACGGCGACGGCGCCTCTTCGGCGACCTTCTGGTTGCGTCGCTGGATCGAGCATTCGCGCTCGCCGAGATAGAGCGCATTGCCATGCGCGTCGGCCAGCACCTGAATTTCGATATGGCGCGGATCGACGACGAATTTCTCGATGAAGACACGATCGTCGCCGAACGAACTCTTGGCTTCCGAGCGCGCGCGGTCGAAGCCGTCGCGCACTTCGGCCTCGCTCCAGGCGATGCGCATGCCCTTGCCGCCGCCGCCGGCCGAAGCCTTGATCATCACGGGGTAGCCGATTTCGCCGGCAATCTTTTCGGCATGGTCGGCATTCTCGATGACGCCGAGCCAGCCGGGCACGGTGGAAACCTTGGCGGCGTTGGCGAACTTCTTCGATTCGATCTTGTCGCCCATCGCCTTTATGGCCTTGGGCTTCGGGCCGATGAAAATGATGCCTTCCGCTTCCAGCGCTTCGCAGAAGGCCGCCCGCTCGGACAGGAATCCGTAGCCGGGATGCACGGCCTGGGCCCCCGTTTCCTTGCAGGCGGCGATGATCTTTTCCGGGACGAGATAGCTCAGCGCGGCTGGTGAAGGCCCGATATGCACCGCCTCGTCGGCCATCTCGACATGCACGGCATCGCGATCGGCATCGGAATAGACGGCAACCGTGGCGATGCCCATCTTGCGCGCCGTCTTGATGACGCGGCAGGCAATTTCGCCGCGATTGGCGATCAGGATCTTGGTGAACATGCGAAATGTCATCCCTCGGGTCGGCCGTTCCTTTTATGGCCTGTGCTTGCAGGGTCAAGCCGACCATGCAATTCACTGCCTTTCAATCGACTTGCGATTCCAATTCATCGCTGTGGCCCAGTCAGGGAGCCAGCCGCCAGTTGATCGTGTCGGCAAAACCTGAAACCTTGGAAAAAACTCGCATTGGAGGACGTCTGATGAAAACCCGCGCCGCTGTCGCTGTCGCCGCCGGAAAGCCGCTGGAGATCATGGAGGTCGATCTCGACGGCCCACGTGAGGGCGAGGTGCTGGTCGAGATCAAGGCGACCGGCATCTGCCACACCGACGAATTCACGCTGTCGGGTGCTGATCCTGAAGGTCTGTTTCCGGCCATCCTCGGCCATGAGGGCGCTGGCGTCGTCGTCGATATCGGCAAGGGCGTCACCTCGCTCAAGAAGGGCGACCACGTCATCCCGCTCTACACGCCCGAATGCCGCCAGTGCCATTCCTGCCTGTCGCGAAAAACCAATCTGTGCACGGCCATCCGCGCCACCCAGGGCCAGGGCCTGATGCCCGATGGTTCATCGCGCTTCTCGATCGGCAAGGACAAGATCTTTCACTATATGGGCTGCTCGACTTTCTCCAACTTCACCGTGCTGCCCGAGATCGCGCTAGCCAAGGTCAACCCCGACGCGCCCTTCGACAAGATCTGCTACATCGGCTGCGGCGTCACCACCGGCATCGGTGCTGTGATCAACACCGCCAAGGTCGAGATCGGCGCCACCGCCGTCGTCTTCGGCCTCGGCGGAATCGGCCTCAACGTGATCCAAGGCCTGAAACTTGCCGGCGCCGACATGATCATCGGCGTCGATTTGAACAACGACAAGAAGGAGTGGGGCGAGCGCTTCGGCATGACGCATTTCGTCAATCCGAAGGAGATCGACGGCGATGTCGTGCCCCACCTCGTCAACATGACCAAGCGTGGCGCCGACCAGATCGGCGGCGCCGACTACACATTCGACTGCACCGGCAGCACCAAGGTGATGCGCCAGGCGCTGGAAGCCTCGCATCGCGGCTGGGGCAAGTCGGTCGTCATCGGCGTCGCCGGTGCCGGCCAGGAGATCTCGACGCGGCCGTTCCAGCTGGTCACCGGCCGCACCTGGATGGGAACCGCCTTCGGTGGCGCGCGCGGCCGCACCGACGTGCCCAAGATCGTCGACTGGTACATGGACGGCAAGATCCAGATCGACCCGATGATCACTCACACGCTGAAGCTCGAGGACATCAACAAGGGTTTCGATCTCATGCATGAGGGCAAATCGATCAGAAGCGTCGTGGTTTACTGAGGAAGATACCAGGCCGCCGCCCAATCGGCCCGCGACCTCTGTGGTTCACAAGTGGGAGGAGAAAAGAAACATGAGCGAACTCCCCGCTATTCTCGTCGATGCAGACGCCTGCCCGGTCAAGGCCGAGGTCGAAAAAGTGGCCGACCGGCATGGCGTCGTTGTCACCTACGTCTCCAATGGCGGCCTGCGGCCATCGCGCGATCCGATGATCCGCAATGTGGTGGTCTCCAAGGGCGCTGATGCCGCCGACGACTGGATCGTGGACAATGCACGCACCAACGACATTGTGATCACCGCCGACATTCCGCTGGCCGCCCGCGCGGTGGCACTCGGCGCCCATGTGCTTGGGCCAACGGGACGCCCCTTCACGCCGGAAACGATCGGCATGGCGGTAGCCATGCGTGACCTGAAGCAGCATCTGCGCGAGACCGGCGAAAGCAAGGGCTACAATGCCAGCTTCGCGCCGCAAGACCGGTCGCGGTTTCTCGGCGAACTCGACCGCATCTTGCGGCGGGCGCTCAAATCCGCCACACCAGACTAGAAACCGAGCGCCATTCAAGGTTGGAACCGACATGGCTGCCGAAACCCCGGTGAAGTCTCCCATTCAGCGCCACATGTTGTTCGCTGTGTCGGCCTGCGTTGGCGTTTTTGCGCTTCTCGTGGCGTTGCTGCTGCACGCCCCGCTTGCCTATTCGATCGGCGCCAACGCGTTCTTTGCCGCTTATGTCATTCTCGTCGTCGCCCAGATGCCGAAGTTCACCGGCAGGTATCTGAGCAGGAATGCGCGTGCCACGGACCAGCCGGTGCTGGTCATCTTCGCTGTGACGCTTGTCGTCGTCGGCGTTGCCGTTATCTCATTGTTCCTACTGATCAATCAGAAGGACAGAAGCCATCCCGTCGAGCTCACCTTCGCGCTGCTGTCGATCCCGCTCGGCTGGTTCACCATTCATGCCATGGCAGCGCTCCATTATGCTCATGTCTACTGGATGGACGGCGATGCTGTGGATGCCGAGACCAGGAAGAAAATCCCTGTCGGCGGACTGCTGTTCCCGGGCGACAAACGGCCGGAGGGCTGGGACTTCCTGTACTTCTCGACGGTGATCGGCATGACGGCACAGACCGCCGATACCAACATCTCGACCACGCATATGCGTCGTGTCGTGCTTGTCCATTCGATCCTGTCGTTTTTCTTCAACACGGTCATCGTCGCCGCCGCCGTCAATCTCGCCGTCAGCCTGGGCGGTCCGTAATAAATCCGTGATCGGATGAAACATCGGTTTGGATCGCGACGTATCAGGAGGACAATGAACGCGCAGGCCATGCCGCGAGGCCGGGAGACGAAAGACGATGGAATCCGTTGCCAGAAGCCAATCCGCCGCCGATCCAGGCGCTTCGGCGTCGAACGACAAAACGCTGATCTACCGGCAGTCGCGCTGGACACGGCTGACGCATTGGCTTTGGGCTATCTCGTTGTTCTTCATGCTGCTGTCAGGCCTGCAGATCTTCAATGCCCGTCCGCAGCTCTATATCGGCAAAGAATCGGGCTTCGAATACAACAACACCATCTTCGCCATCGGCGCCGAGAATTCCGATGCGGGTCCGCGCGGCTACACGGAAATCTTTGGGCATCGCTTCGACACCACTGGCGTGCTCGGCTGGTCGGGTCCGGCCGGCCAGGAGACGTCCCGCGCCGTTCCCTCCTGGGCGACCATCCCATCCTACTATGATCTCGGCACCGCGCGCGTCATCCATTTCTTCTTTGCCTGGATACTGGCCACGACGTTGATCGTCTGGTTTGTCGCCAGCACCGTGAACGGCCATCTGCGGCGCGATCTCGCGCCACGCCTCGACGATTTGAAACGATTGCCGCAAGACATCGTTGACCACGCCAAGCTCAAATTCCACCACACGCGCGAATACAACACGCTGCAGAAGATGGCCTATGGCGGGGTGCTGTTCGTGCTGTTGCCGCTGATGATCATCACCGGTCTGGCCATGTCGCCGAGCATGAATTCGGTGCTGCCGTTCCTCAACGATCTGCTCGGTGGCCGGCAGACGGCACGCACCATCCATTTCACCGTCATGGTGCTATTGGTCGCCTTCTTCGTCGTCCATATCCTGATGATCCTGGCCGCCGGCCCGATCAACGAACTGCGCTCGATCATCACCGGCTGGTATCGGACAGATCCTCCCGCACAGGACGATACAGCCGAGAGGAGTGCCTGACATGGCAAAATTCCAGATCAGCCGCCGCAAATTCCTGACCGGTGCCAGTCTTGGCGTCTCCGGCATCATGCTGTCGGGCTGCGACGCCTTCGACAGTCAGCTAGGTGTTGGCAGCGGCCTGCGCAGTTTCCTCGAAAACGCCAATGGCCTGACCTACCGCGCACAGCGGCTGCTTGCCGGAAGTGACGCGCTGGCCCCGGAATTCACCGAGGCCGACATCCGCCAGCCGCAGCGGCCGAATGGTGTCACCGCTCCCGATGACGATGTCTACAAGGGCTTGCTCGCCAACAACTTTGCCGACTGGCGACTGGAGGTTTCAGGCCTTGTCGAGAAGCCGCTATCGCTCAGCCGCGAGCAACTCCAGAATATGCCGAGCCGCACCCAGATCACCCGCCATGACTGCGTCGAAGGCTGGAGCTGCATCGCCAAATGGACCGGCACGCCGCTGTCGCTGGTGCTGGACCAGGCGGTGGTCAAACCGCAGGCGCGCTACGTCATGTTCCATTGCCTCGATACGATCGACCGCAGCCTCTCCGGCGACATCAAATATTACGGCAGCATCGACCTGATCGATGCCCGTCACCCGCAGACGATCCTCGCCTATGGCCTGAACGGCAAGCCGCTGCCGGTCGAGAACGGCGCTCCGCTGCGGGTTCGCGTCGAGCGCCAACTCGGCTACAAGATGCCGAAATATCTCTACAAGATCGAGCTGGTCGACGGCTTCGCCACTGTCGGCGGCGGTCGCGGCGGCTATTGGGAAGACAATGGTTATGACTGGTACGGCGGAATCTGAATCGCACACCGCAAACGCTGCGGCCCCAAAGATGGCCAACCTATAGCGAGCGGCGAAACAGTTCGCCCTTTCCGGCGATCTGCTCGCCAATGCCGCCGAGCCGCAGCATGTGCCAGGCAAGGGCGTGATTGCTCGAGGTTACCGGTTTCCCCAGTTCCTTCTCGACCTCCTCGATGATGCGGGCAACGCGCATGCTGGTGCAGGAAACGAACACCGCCTCACAGTCGCTCGACGCACCGATTTCCAAGATGGCCTGCTTGACCGATGCCGGCGTGATGCGCGCAACGACATTGTCATCCGCCTCGTTGAAGGAGCCCATGACCGGAATGTCCATCCCCCGCGCCATCAGCGATGCACGTAGCGAATGATTGATTTTCGCCAGATAAGGGGTGAGCAGCGCGATCCGCGAGACGCCCAGGGCCTTCAGCGCCGCCCTTGCCGCCGTCACCGGGTTGGTCACTTGCACGCCCGGCAGCACCTCATGAACGCGTTCGGCGACCTTGTCCTCGCCGATAACCAGCGCTCCCGAGGTGCAGGCAAAACCGATCACATCGAACTTGACGTCCGGCAAGAGCCCGACAGTTTCCGGGATGACGGCCGACATCTTCATCAGGTTTTCCGGCGTGATCTCGACATCGCTGTAGAGCCGCGCCTCGTACAGCGCGATGTCGCGCGCGGGCAGCGCATAGCGGAATTCATCCTCGATGGTCTGGTCGGTTCGAAGGACGAGCAGGCCGAGATTGGCGCGGGTGCCGATGCCGTCGTCGGTCTTGAAGGGAATGTGTTCCTTGTCGACGACAAGCGCATCGTCGGCGCGGCTAAGCGGGGCGTCCATGGCGCAGTCCCCTTCCTGATGCCAATCAGAATTGTCGACAATAGAAGCGACAACTTTGCCAAACGTGTCAAGAGCTCCGTTCCAATTTTGGGAACCGGGAAATGCCGGATTTCGCCCTGTCTGAACGGTGAATCGATCGTCGACCCACGCGCCGTTGACAATGGCCAGCGTCTTCCTGTTGAATTGTCGACAATAGAAACGACAACCATTCGGGTCAGCGATGCGCATATTGATCTTGGGCGGTGGCGTTGTCGGGATCACCACTGCCTATCAGTTGCAGAAGGACGGCCACACGGTCACCGTTCTCGAGCAGGCATCACAGGTGGCCGAAGGGGCAAGCTGGGCAAATGCCGGCATGATCGCGCCCGGCCATTCCTTCGTCTGGTCATCGCCGGCCGCGCCAAAAATCCTGCTGAAGTCGCTGTTCCAGAAAGACCAGGCGCTTCGTTTCAAGCTCTCCGCCGACCCGCATCTCTACAGCTGGTCGCTGCGCTTCCTCATGCAATGCACGGCCGCCAAAGCGCGTCGCAACACCCTTCTCAAACATCGGCTTGCGGTCCATTCCCAATCGGTCCTGCAGGCGGTCGTCAGGGAGGAAGCGATCCAGTACGACAGGACATCGGCCGGCATTCTTTACTTCCACCGCAACCGCCAGGCGCTCGACAAGGGCATCGCCAACATGCGCCTGCTGGAGGCCGACGGCCAGGAGATCCGTATCGTCGACGCGCAGGAAATCGTTGACCGCGAGCCGGCGCTGGCTTTGTCGCGCGACAACATTGCCGGCGGCGTATTGTGTCCGACCGACGAAACCGGCGACGCCGCCAAGTTCACGCGCGCGCTGGCGGCCATCGTCGAAAATAGGGGCGGCAAGATCCTGACAGGGACCAGGATCGTGGGGATCGAACGCAGAAAGGAAACGATCACCAAGATCGTCACCGACAAGGGAGAGTTTCTGGCCGACACCTACGTTCTGTGTCTCGGCGCCGAGAGCCCCGTCCTCGCCCGCAAGATCGGCCTTGGTCTGCCGATCTATCCGGTCAAGGGATATTCCATGACCATTCCCATCGTCGATCAGGCGCTGGCTCCAAAACTCCCTGTCATCGATGAGCACAATCTCGTCGCCATCACGCCGATGGGCGATCGCATCCGCGTGACCGCCACCGCGGAATTCGCGGGCTATGATCGCAGCCACAAGCCTTCGGATTTCGCCTTCATGAAGCGCGTCACGCAGGACCTGTTCCCGCGCGGCATCGCCTATGATCGCGCCGAGATGCGGGCCTGCCTGAGGCCCATGACGCCCGACAACCTGCCGATCCTCGGCCTGCGCGACATCCGAAACCTGTGGCTGAACACCGGGCACGGCCATATCGGCTGGACCATGGCGCATGGATCGGCCCGTATCGTCGCCGATCTGATCGCCGGCCGGGCAGCGCCGATCGCCCTCGACGGCATCCTTCCCACACAGGCGCGGTTCGCCGAACCAAGCGCCGCAAAGGCTTGACGACGCCATGCTTCGACCCACCAGACAAACCAACCAGGACAACAATGCGGCGTTGGCATCCAAGCCGATCAAGACCGGCCCGCGTGTCTATGAAGAGATCCGTCGCATGGCGATGGACTATCGCTTCAAGCCGAACGAACGCATCAACGAAGTGGCGCTTGCCGCGAGGCTGAATGTCAGCCGCAGCCCGATCCGGGAAGCTCTCCAGCGGCTGGTCACGGAGGAACTCATCACCTTCCAGACCAATCGCGGCTTCTTTTGCCGGGGCTTCGATGTCGACGAGATCGTCAATCTTTCCGACGTGCGAGCGGTGCTCGAGGAGCGCTCCGTCAGGCTGGCGGTCCAGCGCGCGACAGATGAGGAGCTTGCCACGCTCGTCGACTGGTGGGCGCTCACCATGGCGCGCGCCGACTCGTTTTCCAGCGCCGAACTGACCGCCAGGGACGAGGAATTTCACATCCGCATCGCCAGGCTGTCAGGCAATCCCGAACTGGCGCGCATGCTCGAAGGCATCAACACGCGCATCCATTTCGTTCGCAAGATCGAAGTGGAGAAGCACCGGCGATTGTCGACAACCTACACCGAACATAGCGAAATCGCCCGGGCCATGGTAGCCCGCGATGCCAACAGCGCCGCAAGGCTCATGCACGACCACATCGCCATCAGTGTCGCCGATGCCATGTCGACCGTCAGGGAAGGCTTGGCAAGGATATACATCGACGTCGACCAGATCTAATCGGGCAACCCCAGCTTTGACCGAGGCAACCCCCTACCGCTCAGGCAACCCCTACCGCTCAGGCGACCTTGTCGAGCAGCGGCCTCAGCGCCGGATGGATTTCCGGTGAGGCGTGCTTGATCAGGGTCAACAGCGCGCGTTCGTTCTCATAAAGAGGCCTGTCGACGCCGATATGTTCGATCAGCCAGCCGGCTTCGCCGGCATCGACCGTCTCGGCGCGGCGGGCCAGAGCCTCGGCCGCCCTGTTCTTGGCTTCCCACTCGGCCTCGATGTCGCCTGGCGACCGATAGGCTTCCATGATGCCGGCAAGGCCGCCGGAGATCATGCGGCTGAAGAAGCCGCCGATTTCCGGATCGGCATGTTCGAGGAAGGCATCACGGCGCAGCGCCACATCGCGCGTCGGTGCTTCGTAGCCGGCCGAGCACATGATGAAATTGGCGATCGCCTTGACGAACAGCTCGTTCCAGGACGGATCATTGTGCCCTTGGGCAGTGCACTCGTTGATCTTGAACAGCACCTCGGCCTCGGCGCGCGTGATGGCGATGTTGCCGTCGCCGCCATGGGCGTGGAGGATCCGGCGCAGCAACTCGACCTCCGCCTGTGCGATGAGGCCGGGAGCCAGCGTGCCGCCGAGCATCAGCGGCCCCTTGCCGTCAATGACGGCATGCGCCACCTGCTCCAGCGCATACACACAAAGTTGGCTCGGCGACGATTTCGCCTGTTCCAGCACATGCACCAGCAATTCGAGCTCGGTCCGGCTGTCGACCATGCCATCGCGCGAGATCGTGCGGATCAGCCAGTCGGCATTGTCTTGCGAGATATAGCCCGACGGCTTTTCCTGGTGGACGATATAGTCGGTGACCGCCTCGACGAAGAAGGGCGGCCATTCCTGGCATTTGTCCTTCGCCGTTGCATCGAGCGCAAACAGCGCCTCGGCCTCGCCGCGCGTCACGACGCCGTCGCCGAACACTTCATGGCGCAACATCGCTACGTCCTCCGCGGCGATGCGGCTTTTCGAGGTCAGCCCGGCCACCGGCGCGCTCATGATCAATTCGCCCATTTGTCGTCCCCGTCCGCCGTCGCCAAGCGCCGGCCCCAAGCGTCATACACGCCAACATATCAGCAGTGTCTTGAAAAACCGGCAAACGGCGTGGTTAGCGAAGACTTGTCGGCCAACGCATGTCGCCCAAAAACGTGCCGCGGTTTTGAAGAATGGTACGCACGCGCTTTAGATGTCGCTGACAGGTGACAAGCCGCCGCGCGCGAGCTATGGATGGCGCGTCGAGGACTCAGGGTCTGAGTCCTACCTGTGTGCGGGAGAGAACAGCGAGAGCTGTCGCCGAAGGGGAAATCGCCCGAAATCTCTCAGGCAAAAGAACCGTAGACGGGAAAGACACTCTGGAAAGTCGGGGCTTGCCCCCGCGCCGAAGGTGTAAGCGCCGCTGACAGAGCTCCGGCTGCGCGAGTCTCTCAGGCTTCAGACAGAGGGGCACGGACTGGTCGCCATTCGCGACCGATTGCGTGCGACTCTGGAGACGACATGACGGGCGACGATACAAGACACCTCCCCCTCGAAGACATCCATGTAACCGCCGGTGCGCGCTTCGGTGCTTTTGCCGGCTGGTCGATGCCGCTGACCTATCCGGCGGGCGTCATGAAGGAACATCTTCACACCCGCGAACAGGCCGGCCTGTTCGACATCTCGCATATGAAGCTGTTCGAAGTCAGCGGGCCGGAGGCGGTTGCGCTGCTCAACCGCGCTTGCCCCTTGGATGCAGGCGCACTCCAAATCTCACAGTCCAAACTGTCCTTTTTCCTCAACGAGGCAGGCGGCATCCTGGACGACCTCATCGTCACCAGACTTGGCGATAGCAGGTTCATGATAGTCGCCAACGCAGGCAACGCCGTCGCCGACGAAAAGCATTTGCGTGCACTTGCCGCGGATTTCGACGCCAGGGTCGAGCCGCTCGACCGCGTCTTCCTGGCCATCCAGGGTCCTGAAGCCTGGGCCGCCCTTTCCCGCGCCGGCATCGAGACCGGCTCGCTGCTTTTCATGCATGGTGTCGAACCGCGCAAGAACTGGTTCATGAGCCGGTCGGGCTATACCGGCGAGGACGGTTTCGAGATCGGCCTGCCGGAAGCCGATGCACGCGATCTCGTCGCGAAGCTGCTCGGCGATGAACGCGTGCTGTGGATCGGCCTGGCCGCCCGCGACAGTCTGCGGCTGGAGGCAGGGCTGTGCCTGCATGGCCAGGACATCACGCCGGAGACCAATCCGGCCAGCGCCGCCTTGATGTGGGCAATTCCAAAGGACATCCGCGCTTCCGGCGCTTTCATCGGCGCCGATGCGCTCCGCGCCGCCGTGGAACAAGGACCCGCGCAAAAGCGGGTCGGGCTTAAGCCGGAAGGTCGCCAGCCGGTGCGTGGCGGTGCCGCGCTCTTCGACGCCGACGGCAATCCGGCCGGCCAGGTCACATCGGGCGGTTTCGGCCCCTCGGCCGGCCATCCGGTCGCCATGGGCTATGTCTCGACACCTCTGGCAAAGCCCGGAACGCGGGTGTTCGCCGACGTGCGCGGCACAAAAATCCCAGTCGATATCAGTTCCCTGCCCTTCACACCGCATCGCTACCGCAAAGGATGATCTCAATGGCAACGACCTATTTCACATCAGATCACGAGTGGCTCCGCGTCGAGGGCGGCATCGCCACGGTCGGCATCACTGATTACGCGCAGGAGCAGCTCGGCGACCTCGTCTTCGTCGAACTACCGGAGACCGGAAAGAAATTGACCAAGGGCGACACCGCCGTCGTGGTCGAATCCGTCAAGGCGGCATCCGATGTCTATGCACCGGTCGATGGCGAGATCACTGAAGCGAACGGCACGCTGTCGTCGGACCCGTCGCTGGTCAACTCGGCAGCAACCGGAGCCGGCTGGCTGTGGAAGATGAAGCTTGCCGACGAAAGCCAGCTCGCCGGTCTCATGGATGAGGCCGCCTACAAAGCCCATATCGGTTGATACCAGGACTTATTGACATGACCGCAGCACCCTACCCCTTCTCGGCCCGCCATATCGGTCCCGGCCTCAACGACACCAGAGCGATGCTGGCCGCCATCGGCGTGCCCTCGATCGAGACGCTGATCAGCCAGTCCGTACCGAAGTCGATCCGGCTCGATCGGCCGCTTGCCCTGCCAGCACCGGCGAGCGAGGCGGAAGCGCTGGCCGAACTCTCGGCTGTCATGTCCGGGAATACAGTGCTGAAGAGCTTCATCGGCGCCGGTTATCACGGCGTCCATGTCCCGCCGGTTATCCAGCGCAATCTGTTCGAGAATCCTGCCTGGTACACGGCCTACACGCCCTATCAGGCAGAGATCAGCCAAGGCCGGCTCGAAATGCTGTTCAACTTCCAGACGCTGGTCACCGAATTGACCGGCCTGCCGGTGGCCTCGGCCTCGCTGCTCGATGAAGCAACCGCCGTGGCCGAAGCCGTCGGCATCGCCTTACGCCACCACCGTGACAAGCGAACCAAGGTCGCACTTGCCGGCACGCCGCATCCGCAGACGCTGGACGTGGTGCGCACCCGCGCCGAGCCGCTCGGCATCGAGATCGATGGCGAGACGATCGACGACAACACCGCCGCCCTGCTCGTCTCCTGGCCGGATACGTTTGGCGTCTATGGCGACCACAAGGCAGCGATCGACAAGGCGCGCGCGACCGGGGCTATCGTCGTCTTCATCGCCGACCCGCTCGGCCTGACGCTGACCGACGCGCCGGCCAAGCTCGGCGCCGACATCGCCGTCGGCCCGATGCAGCGTTTTGGCGTGCCGATGGGCTTTGGCGGCCCGCACGCGGCCTATTGCGCCGTCTCCGACAGGCTCACGCGGTTGATGCCCGGCCGCCTGGTTGGCCAGTCCACCGACAGCAAGGGCCGGCCTGGGTACCGGCTTGCCTTGCAGACGCGCGAACAGCATATCCGCCGCGACAAGGCGACCTCCAACATCTGCACCGCGCAGGCGTTGCTCGCCAACATGGCGACTGCCTATGCCATCTGGCACGGTCCCGCCGGGCTGCAGGCGATTGCCGGGCGCATCCACACGCTGGCCAATCGTCTTGCCTCCGGGCTCAAAGCAGCAGGTATCTCCGTGCTCGGTTCAAGCCGCTTCGACACGGTGACGGCCGAGGTGAAGGGTAAGGCAGCTTCGATCGCCACTGCGGCTGAAAAGGGTGGCAGGTTGCTGCGTGCCGTCGATGCCGATCATATCGGCATTGCCTTCGACGAAACCTCGACCGAGGCCGATCTCGACGCAATCGCGGCCCTGTTCGGCGCCAAGGCTGGTGTCTCCGCCGACAGCACGGTGCCCGGCAAGCCGCGCGGCAAGGAGTTCCTGACCCAGCCTGTTTTCCACGAAAACAAGTCGGAAACCGAGATGATGCGCTTCCTGCGCCGGCTGGCCGACAAGGACCTGGCGCTCGACCGCGCCATGATCCCGCTGGGGTCCTGCACCATGAAGCTCAACGCCGCCGCCGAGATGATGCCGGTGAGTTGGCCGAGCATTGCCGATCTGCACCCTTTCGCCCCGGCCGCGCACTCGACAGGCTACCGTGCCATGATCGGTGAGTTGGAGGGCTGGCTGTCGGAGATCACCGGATTCGACGCCGTCACCTTGCAGCCCAATGCCGGGAGCCAGGGCGAATATGCCGGCCTGCTCGCCATCCGCGGCTATCACCGCTCACGCGGCGACAACCACCGCACCGTCTGCCTGATCCCCTCCTCGGCGCATGGTACCAATCCCGCGAGCGCGGCGATGGCCGGCATGAACGTCGTCGTCGTGCGCTGCACCGAAGACGGCAACATCGACATGGACGACATGAAGGCCAAGGCGACTGAGCATGCGCAAAATCTCGCGGCGCTGATGTTCACCTATCCCTCGACGCATGGCGTGTTCGAGGAAGGCGCACGCGATCTCTGCGCACTGATCCATGAGCATGGCGGCCAGGTCTATTTCGACGGTGCCAACCTCAACGCGCTGGTCGGGCTTGCCCGTCCCGGCGACATTGGCGCCGATGTCTGCCACATGAACCTGCACAAGACCTTCTGCATACCGCATGGCGGCGGCGGACCCGGCATCGGGCCGATCGGCGTCAAGGCGCATTTGAAGCCGTATTTGCCCGGCCATGTCACCGAAGGCTCGGCGCACGCCGTCTCCGCCGCCCCCTTCGGCAGCGCCTCGATCCTGCCGATCACCTGGATGTATATCCGCATGATGGGCGCCTCGGGCCTCAAGCAGGCGACCGAGACGGCGATCCTGTCCGCCAACTACATCGCGACGCGGCTCGGTGCGCATTTCCCGGTGCTCTACAAGGGCAGGCAGGGACGCGTCGCGCATGAATGCATCCTCGACACCCGTGTGCTCAAGGAGAGTGCAGGCATCAGTGTCGACGATATCGCCAAGCGCCTGATCGATTATGGTTTCCACGCGCCGACCATGTCGTTCCCGGTTGCCGGCACGCTGATGGTGGAGCCGACCGAGTCCGAGCCCAAGCGGGAACTCGACCGCTTCTGCGAGGCGATGATCGCCATATCGGCAGAGGCAGCAAAAGTCGCCAGGGGCGAATGGCCTTTGGCCGACAATCCGCTGGTCAACGCGCCGCACACCGCCTCCGAGGCGCTGGCCGGCCAGTGGACCCATCCCTACTCGCGCCTGGAAGCGGCCTATCCGGCCGGCGACGCCGACACGGCAGCCAAGTACTGGCCCCCGGTGTCACGCATCGACAATGTCGCCGGCGACCGCAACCTGGTCTGCTCGTGCCCGCCGCTGTCGGATTATCTGGGTGCCGCGGAGTAATTACGCTGAGCGCAAGGCCGGCTTGATCGGCTCGGCCTTGCCCATCCTCTTGCGGCTGATGACGCAATTTCGTCCGGCGCGTTTGGCGGCATAGAGCGCCGCGTCCGCCTCGGCGAGCACGTTGTCCAGCCTGCTGCCGCTTGCCTCGCCAAAGCCGATGCCGCCGCTGACCGTGCTGCGCAACTTGCCGAGCTGGGTGGGGACGATTTCGGTGCCGAACGCCACGCCTATCTTGCTGGCGAGATCGTAAGCCTTTTCATCCGTCATCCGCGACATGACGATTGCGAACTCCTCGCCGCCAAGGCGAAAAGCGTCGACGCCGGGCCGGGCATATTTCTTGATGACGGCGGCAAAACGGCACAAGACCTGATCCCCTACCGGGTGACCGTAGACATCGTTCGTCCGCTTGAAATGGTCGAGGTCGAACATGACGATGGACATGAACGGACCGAAACTCCGTTCGCCGTAGAGCGACGTCAATGCCCGGCGGTTCAGCAACCCAGTCAGCGGGTCGGTCATGGTCTCGGCCTTGAGTTCAATTTGCGCCTGCAGATGATGGAGGGAGAGCGTCAATGCTCCGAGCCCGGTCATGCAGGCGACCGCCACCACGGAATTCAATCGTTCGGCCCAGTTGTCGGGCGCAACCCCGAGCGTCCATTGCCCCTTGGTCAGCAGAACCACGCCGCAAAGCGCAAACGACATCGCGCAGGTGCCGCTCAGAAACGAAACCACCAGAAGGATGCGGCGATCGTGACTGCCGTTGATCCAGAACATGGCGCCGATCGCCGACAGCAGCGCCGTCACCGTGGTGTAGGTGACTATGAAGCCAATGCCGTCAAAGCCCATAAAGGTCACGACGGCACAAATGGCCATGGCGGCAAGCGCAGGTGCAACGGCACGTCCGTAGCCGGGCACCCCCAGAAATTGCATGGCCGACAAGCAGATGATCAGGAACCCCAGGCTGAGCAGTGCAAGCACGATCTGGCAAAGCAGCGGATCGGGATCCTTGGTGTACCGCCAGAACAGGATCACATGCGCAACGAGCACCAGAATTCCGCACGCAACCGTCAGCACGAAACCTGCCTTGGGCGCGGTGAACCAAATGGCAAACATGGTGACGCTGAGGCATATGCCCGACAGCGCGGCTGCGAGCAGAAGCGAACTGAAGTCCAGCATATCGGGCAAGGGCCTCTTGAGCGTCGGCGGTTGCGCTGCATTCTAGGTCAGCGGCAGCCCTCAGATACGGGTTTTCAGGCAATCCTTCGATGCAACCTGCGGATAGGGTTTACAAAGCGTCGATGGCACGTGTCCCGAAACCGGACCCATGGATGCGAGATCAACCCTTGTTCAAGAGAGCGAGGTTGGCGTTGACGACTGTTGGATCGGCCATGCCGGCCTTCGCTTCGAGCAGCAACGCCTTGGCCTTCTTGCGATTGCCGCGCAGCAGTTGCGAATAGCCCATATTGTTGACGATCTGCGGCTTGCGGCCGGCGACCTTCAAAAGCTGGCCGTAGGCTCGGTCGGCGAAGTCGAAGCGGCCGAGTTCATCATAGGAAGCGGCGAGCCCCATCCAGGCCTCCGCATTGTCGGCTTTCAACTCGACGGCCTTGCGGAAGTGCTTTTCGGCGAGGCCGTAATTGGCGTCGCGAAACTGCGCCTTGCCTTGCGCCAGATCGGAGGTTTCGGTGTCGTTTGCCGCCGGTTGGATGGCGGTGGTCTTGGTGGTGTCGACGCCACTCGTCGTACAGCCAGACATCATCAAGACGGCCGCCATTGCGGCCATTGCCGTGAAATTACTGTGACGCATGCCCCTGCCTCATCGCCCGATTTGCCGGGTCGTTCTTCAGGAAACACAATATATCAGCGGCGATTAAACTTCGGTGCCGAAACGCCGCCAAAATTCGGCTTCGGGCACACCAGCCATTAACCACCAGGCACCAGACGAAGACCTATTCCTAAGAGAATCCCGGCAGCAAGGAAGCGAGCGGCCTTTCACGGCCCCATGACCTTGAGTACTTCAGGAACCGGATAGCGGTTGCCGTCATAGCGCAGCCGGTAGGTCCGTTTCACCGGCTTGCCGGGATGGGACTGGCACTCGCCATCCTTGTCGGGAGACGGGTCATCGGTTTGCGTCCGCTCGAGCGCGACCATGTCGTGATAGCCGTGATGGCTCGTCGGGCTCATTGCCAGGCTGACCTCGGTCGAATGAAAGGATCCCGCGCAATTGGTGTCGCCCTCGCCGCCATTGCCGGCCACGACAAGGCCATCGAGTACCAGGCGCAGGGCATCGTCGGCGAGAACATAAAGCCGCAGGTCGGTTTCGCTGAAGGGATTGGCCTGCGAATGGTTCGCGATTTCGATGCGCAGGCCGAAGGCCATCACCCCGGGCGCCAGCCTGTAGCGGCCGGTATCGAACTCGATCTTGCGGATGGCGATGGCATCATCGGCGATCAGCCCCGGCTGGAGCAGGCGCAGGCGCACACGCTGGCTGTTCCTGTCGACGACCAGAAGCTCGATATCGCCGACATGGCCATCGTCGCTGGATTGGGCGCTGTCGATCAGCGGCACGGCTACCAACAGCAGGTCGTCATGGGCAGGCCAGATCTTGCAGCTCAGCCCAAACGGCGCGTCGCCATCCGTCAGGGCGATGCTGATATGAGGTTCGAGCGTGAACGAGGTGCCGTCGGCGCTCTTTCGAGCTTTGGGATAGGCCTGCTGCACCAGGGCGGCGGCATCGCCGCAATCGTCGGCCACGGCCCAGGCGGGCGACAGGGTGGCTGCGGCAAGGCCGAGGAAGAGGGTGCGCAACAGCATGGACTTCTCACCTGCAAGGCCGAGTACGGTCATAACAATGGTTTGTCAGTCCCCCTGCTAGGACTTTTGTGGGGCGCTCGCTAGAGCCGGACGATTTCAGCTCGAATCGAAGCCTCACACCTTTCGGCATCATGCTATTGCGCCGTCATTTTGACGATGACTGGAATGGCCGCGATCATCAGCACCACCGGTAGGATGCATACCACCACCGGCACCGACATCTTGGCCGGCAGAGCGTGCGCCTTTTCCTCGGCCAACGACATACGCTTATGGCGCATGTCGTCGGAAAAAACGCGCAACGCCCCCGACAGGCTGGTGCCGAGTTCCTTGGACTGCTGCAGCAGCGTGGCGAAGGAACGCACTTCGTCCAGGCTGAGGCGGTCGGCGAGCGCCTTCAGCGCATCGTCGAGGCTGCGCCCTGCCCTCAGCTCCAACGACACCAGCTGCAGGTTCTGGCTGAGCGCGGGATAGGTCTTGGCGAGTTCCTTGGAGACGCGCTCTATGCCGGCCTCCATGCTCATGCCGGCATCCGAGCAGACAATCATCAGGTCCATGAAATCGGGAAAGCCGTTGCGGTACTCGCGCCTGCGTTCCCGCACTTTCTGGCTCAACACCAGGCCGGGCAGGAAATAGCCGGCCGCTCCCGACAGGATGACGAATGTCCAGCGACTGGCCATCGTCGCGTCCGGGCTGGCCATCCACCGGTTGAGCACAAACACACCGATTGCCGTGCCGATCATCGCGCTGAACCGGATCAGGAAGAACGTGCCGACAGCGCGCGGCTCCATGTAGCCCGCCTGGATGAGCTTCATGCGCAGCCGGGCGACATTTTCCGGATCGCTCCTGGCGTAGAATTCCTGCGCCCGCTTCACTGCCTTCTCGCGCACGACGCCGGTATTCTTCTTCTGCACCGGCTCTGGTTTGGCGGCCACGGGGCCGTTGTCGACCCTGAGCCGGCGCATGACCTCGTTGCGGTCGCCCTTCGCCATGACAACAGGCCAGGCAACAGCGGCAGCACCCGCCGCCAGCAGCAGGATGGCCACCGGCATCAATGAGGTCGGCGCAAGCGAGGCGAGGAATTCGATGAAGCCCTGCATGTCAGAACTTGAAATTCGACATTTTGAACATGATCAGATTGCCCAGCATCAGCCAGGTGATCGAGCCGCCGATCAGCTACCAGGCTTCCGCCGCGCCCCAGAC
>NZ_RZPQ01000260.1:0-7165 GCF_003999135.1 Mesorhizobium sp. M7A.F.Ca.CA.004.06.1.1
ATGTTCGACCGACCGCACCTGCGGCTAGCCGAGCGGCTTCTGGCGCGGGCAAAGGCGGCAGGTGTTTCCGCCTGAGCGCCTGCTACCAAACCAATGGGATCAGGCGGTAACGGACCCGGGCCACATAGTCGTCATAGCCGCGCAGGCCGGTGCGAAGCGTCTTCTCTTCAATGAAGGTGCGGATGGCCAGGAGAACGACGATCACGAGTACCGACGACAGCCCCCACCAGGAACCAAGCAGAAGTGCAGTGCCGGCGAAGAAAAGAATGGCGCCGGCGTACATCGGATGGCGGACGTAGCTGTAAGGCCCCGTGGAGATCACACGTTGTCCGCGTTCATCCTGGATCTTCACCACGGGCGCCGCGAAACTGTTCTCCAGCATCGTCAGATAGCAGATCCAGATTCCGAGCAGCAGGACGAGCGCGCCGACCACCTGCACCCAGACGGGAACCACGGACCAGCCGAAACGGACGTCGAATCCCATGAATATCTGCGAACCAAAGATGGCGAGCAGTAGTATGGACAGCAGGACCTTGTCGGCCGTGTCCTGATTCTTCTGGATAGGAGAACTCAACCGCTCATTCATCAGGCCGGGATCGCGCCTTGCCAGCGCCACGCCCAAGGTGAGACTGAGCCCCACCATCCCCACCAGATAGACCCAGGCCCCCGGCCAGCGCAGCGTGCCGGCCGACAGGAAGAGCAAGGCGCCCATGGCGCCAAACCAGACGAATGTTTGGAGGACCAATTTCGCGATCATGATCGACCTTTCATGATATCCGCTCACTGCACTGGCAATTTCAGACCATTGGTCTACCATACCGACCATCGGTCTGTAATTCAAGCGAACTGTGCAGAAGGTTCATCATGCCCCGTGTCATCAAGCATCCAGAGTTCAGGCGAGAAGAGCTTCTGGACCATGCCCAGACCCTTTTCCTGACGCAGGGCTATGACAAAGCGAGCCTCAACGACGTGATTGCGTCCGCCGGCGTCTCGAAGGGCGCCTTCTATCACTACTTCCCCTCCAAGGAGGCTCTTCTGGAAGCATTGGCCCATCGCTTTGCAAGACAGGCACTGGCTGGGGTGCAGGACATAATCGACGATCCGGACCTAGACCCGCTTGGCCGCCTGAATGGCCTGCTCAGCCAGTCGCGGCGGGCAAAGATCGAGACCGCGCCCGAAGCTTGGACTCTTTTCGAGACGATGTTTCGGCCTGAGAATCTGGTGCTTTTCCACCGTATCAATCTGGCCGCCAGCGCGTCGTTTTCACCTCTGCTGGTCAAGATCATCAGGCAAGGGATCGAAGACGGCACTTTCAGGACCTTCGATCCGGAAGGTGTTGCCGACATCGTCATGCAATTCGGCATGGCCACGCATGACGTCGTTGCCAAGGCAATTGCCGGCGGCAGCGACGCCGACATGGAGATCGCGATCGAGGCCCTGGAGAAACGCGTCAGGCTCTACGAGATCGCTCTCGACCGCATACTGGGCCTGCCCGATGGAAGCATCCGGATCGGCGAGCCCGGCTATGTGCGCACCGTCATGACGGCCAGGCGGCGAAAGAGTGCCGGCAAGGCGCTGGCCAAGCCTGATATCTAGTCCTTGTCCCAGCGCGGCCGGCGCATCGAAAACACCTCGTCGACGCTGGCATAATCCATATAGCCGAGACGGGCGACATTGCCGGCCTTGGTGATGTCGAACAGGCCGTCTGTCAGGAAGGCGTCGTCGATGTGCACGCCGACCACTTCACCGGCAACAATCACAGCGCTTGTCGGCGATCCGTCCAGCGCCTTTGGCCGAAAGACTTCCGTCACCCGGCATTCGAGCGCGGCCGGCGCTGCCGCCACGCGCGGCGGCGCCACCAGCCGAGACGGCGCCATGGCAAGATCGGCATAGACGAACTCGTTGACGCCGCGCGGAGCATTGACCGATGTGCGGTTCATCTTCTCCGCGAGATCGCGGCTGACGAGATTGGCGACGAACTCGCCGGTTTCCTGGGCGAAGGAGGCGCTGTCCTTCTCGCCTTCGGAGGAGAACCAGACGATGAAAGGCCGCGTAGAAACGGCATTGAAGAAGGAGTATGGCGCGAGATTGACCTCGCCTGCCCTGTTCAGTGTCGAAATCCAGCCGATCGGACGCGGCGCCACGATCGCCTTCGAAGGGTCATGCGGCAGGCCGTGGCCCTTTGAGGGTTCGTAGAACATTCAGCCCGCCCACGGTCCCGAATAGTCACTGTACAGCTTTGCCGGATCGGGCCGGGGCCGCTCCGGTGCCGGGCCGGCATAGGAGCCGATATGGATGAAGCCGATGACCCGCTCCTGCGGCGCCAGCCCCAGCAGCGCCCTGCCCTCCGGCACATCCGAATACCAGTTGCTGATCATGTTGGTGCCATAGCCCAGCGCATTCGCTGCTATCATCAGGTTCATCGCCGCCATGCCGCCCGACAGGAACATTTCCCATTGCGGGATTTTTGGATTGTCCCTGGGGATCGAAACGACGCCGATCACCAGTGGCGCGCGCGAGAATCGCGCCAGTTCCTGGTTGCGGCGGCCTTCGGACAAGGGACCTTCCCGCTGCTCTGCAAGCGCTGCCAGTTGGCTGCCGATCTCGACGCGGGCGTCGCCACGGTAGAGGATGAAGCGCCAGGGCTCCAACCGGCCATGGTCGGGCACCCGGGAGGCAGCGGCGATCATCGTGGCGATCTCCGCATCGCTCGGCGCCGGCTCCTTCAAATCGGGGATCGGTGCGGAGTTTCGGGTGAGCAGGAAGTCGATGATCGGCGACGCCATGGGCGCAAGTCTCCTGGACATTCTGTTTTGAGCTGAAGCGCACCATCGGGGATTCGGGCGGCTCGGGCATTGGCGCGGGATACGCCGGAGGGAAGAGTCGTTTCAACTCTTAAGCCTTGAAATTGCCACCGCCATGGGCTTCAACGCAAGGCATGTTTGAGGGGACTGTCCGTCTTTTCCTGGTCTGGCTCGGCGCGCTGATATTCATGGCGCCGGTTTCGCTTGCCGTGGCGCAGAACGTCGACGGTGTCACCGACCTGAAGCTTCCGGGAATTTCGAGCTACGCGACGCCGAAAGGCGAGACGTCACTGGCGCTGAGCGGCGGCGGCGCCATCACATTGTCCGCCCAACTAACCGACAAGGGTTCCGACATCACGCGCGGCATCGTCTGGCGGGTTTTCAAGCCCGAAGCCGTCAACGGCAAATTGCCGATGGTTGCCTCCTCCCATGGCGGCACCGCCGTCTTCCAGCTCGAACCCGGCAGCTATCTGGTTCACGCCTCCTACGGCCGGGCCGGCGCCACCAAGCGCATCACTGTCGGCAAGGACGCCAAGCGCGAAAGTCTCGTGCTCGACGCCGGCGGCCTCAAGCTCGACGCAGTGCTGTCCGGCGGCGTGCGCATTCCACCAAAGAAGCTGCGATTTTCGATCTACGAAGGCACCGCCGAGGCCAATGGCGACCGCGCGCTGATCATTCCCGATGTCGAGCCCAACAGCGTCGTGCGGCTCAACGCCGGCATCTATCACGTCGTCTCGACCTATGGCGCAGTCAACGCGGTCATCCGCTCCGACATCCGTGTCGAGGCCGGCAAGCTGACCGAAGCCACCGTCGAGCACCACGCCGCCGAGATCACCATGAAGCTGGTGCGCGAAACCGGTGGCGAGGCGATCGCCGACACATCCTGGTCGCTGCTCAACGAATCGGGCGATCCGATCAAGGAAACCGTCGGCGCCTTCGCCTCGATGGTGCTGGCCGAGGGCGACTACACCATCATCGCCAAGAACCGCGACCGCATCTATCAGAAGGATTTTACGGTCGTGGCCGGGCAGAACCAGGAGATCGAGGTTCTGGCCACCGAGGCCGCGGCGATGGATCCCGAAGAAGGCGCGGACTAACCTTCCGCGGCAGGTTTCCTGTTTTCAGGCTGCCATCTTGGTCCGCGCTGGCAGGAACGGAATCCGGCGGCGCGCCACGATTGGCGCCAGATCGAACACGCCGCGATACAGCCGGTCGAGCAATGCCTTGCGGTCGCGCAACGGCTCCAACTCGCTCCAGCTCAGCACATCGCCGACGCGCACGTCTATCGCCTTGCCGGACAGCCGCGCGAATTCGTGGATGAGCAGCGACGTGCGCAGCGTCAGCGAGGCCTTGCCGACGAATTTCGCCACCCGGCCGTCGCGCTCGGCCATGTTCATCGGCCCGCTGACCAGATGGAACAGCCTGCCGTTCTGCCCGGAAAAATGCATCGGGATGACCGACGCCCTGGCGTCCTGGACGAGACGGGCGGGAAACATCTTCCACGGCAAGTCGCGTGCCTGGCCAAAGCCCTTCGGCGCGGTGGCGACACCGCCGGCCGGAAACACCACGATGGTGACGCCTTCCTTCAACAGCCGCACCGCCTCATGGCGCACGGCCATGTTGTTCTTCAGCGCGTCCTTGGTCTCGGAAAAGTCGATTGGCAGCGAGTAAGGCTCCATCTCGCGGATCTTGAGCAGGTCCTTGTGAATTATCACCCGGAACGGGCGTCCGAGCTGCTCGACCAACGACAGCACGGCAATGCCGTCACCAATGCCGAACGGATGATTGGCGACGATCACCAGCGGCGTGTTCGGCAACTGTGCCGGCGGCCACTGATCCGATGTCCGCACGCGGACGTCGATCAGTTCGAGCATACGGCTGAACACGCGTTCGCCTGTCGGCACGACCTGGCGGCGCCAGAAATCATAAAGTGCTGTGTAGCGGTCGCGGCCCGACAGGCCTTCGACCGAATGAATGAACCAGCGTGTCAGCGCCGGCTGGCGCGGATTGGCATAGGAAAGCTCGGGAAAGGGTCGTTCGCGCAATTTCAGCTTGAGCATGAGGGCTCGTTACAAGGTCGGCGTGACAGGGATATGAAGTAACCGATGTTCCGCCCCCACCGGCACTGGCCCGATGGGGTCAAGGCGCGGAGGCGAGAGCGTCTTGGCGGCCCGACGGTGGTTTGCTACACGAATCTCATGATCATACGACCAGAAAACGCCCATGACATTGCAGAAATCCGCGCGCTGGTCACCACCGCTTTCGACGGTGCGCCATACAGCGCTGGAACGGAGGGAGCCATTGTTGACGCCCTGAGAGCGGGAGGCGCGTTGACGGTTTCCTTGGTGGCAGAACAAGATGGTGAGATCGTTGGTCATGTCGCCTTCTCTTCAGTCAAGATCGACGGCACCGAAGTCAATTGGTACGGTCTCGGGCCAGTTGCAGTGCGACCTGACCGACAGCGGCAAGGCGTCGGTGTTCAGCTAATAGAAGCTGGACTTGACCGGATAAAATCGCTTGGCGCGGCTGGATGCGTGGTTCTAGGCGATCCCGGCTACTATTCCCGATTTGGGTTCAAGGCCGACCCCACTCTGAGGTTTCCAGACGTTCCGCCGGAGTATTTCCAATGTTTGGATTTTGGCCCTGACGCTCGGCAAGGCGTCGTCCTTTATCATCCGGCTTTTTACGGAGCCTAATCCACTTCACAAGGCGTGGTGGTCGCGTCTTCAAGGCAGCGCGTCCTGGCAATCAACCCGATGGTCGCCGACAAGGTGTGAAGGACATACCGCCTACTATGAAAATGGCGGTGGATCGCTCCACCGCCATTTGGTCGAAACCATGCCAATCAAGCCGCGCGTTTGCGCCGGCGGTCGGGTGTAACAGCTTCCTCGGTCAGTTGCGCGATCGCCTGGTCGAGGCCAAGCGATTCCTGGTCGCGCGAGCCCAGCCGGCGCATGTTGACGGTCTGCTCTTCCGCCTCGCGCTTGCCGCAGACGAGGATGACCGGAACCTTGGCTAGGCTGTGCTCGCGGACCTTGTAGTTGATCTTCTCGTTGCGCAGATCCGCTTCCGCCAACAGCCCTGCGGCCTTCAGCTTTGCCACCACCTCGGTCGCATAGCCGTCGGCATCCGACGTGATCGTCGCCACCACCACCTGCAGCGGCGCGAACCACAGCGGGAAATGGCCGGAATAGTTCTCGATCAGGATGCCGAGGAAGCGCTCCATCGAGCCGCAGATCGCGCGGTGCACCATCACAGGCTGCTTCTTCTCGGAATCGGAGCCGATATAGAAGGCGCCGAACCGTTCCGGCAGGTTGAAGTCGACCTGCGTCGTGCCGCACTGCCATTCGCGGCCGATGGCATCCTTGAGCACATATTCGAATTTCGGGCCGTAGAAGGCGCCCTCGCCCGGATTGATCGAGGTCTTGATGCGATTGCCGGACCGTGTCCTGATCGTCTCCAGCACGCTCCCCATGATCGCCTCGGCATGATCCCAGGCTTCGTCGGTGCCGACGCGTTTATCGGGCCGCGTCGACAGCTTGACGCTGATTTCGTCAAAACCGAAATCAGCATAGGTCGACAGGATCAGATCGTTGATGCGCAAGCACTCCGCGGCCAGCTGCTCCTCGGTGCAGAAGATGTGCGCATCGTCCTGCGTGAAGCCGCGAACGCGCATCAGCCCGTGCAGCGCGCCCGACGGCTCGTAGCGGTGCACATTGCCGAATTCCGCAAGCTTTACGGGAAGATCGCGATAGGACTTCAACCCATGCTTGAAAATCTGCACATGGCCCGGACAGTTCATCGGCTTCAGCGCGAAGACCCGGTCGTCATCGGTGTCGTCGCCGGCGACCGTCACCTTGAACATGGCGTCGCGATACCAGCCCCAATGGCCTGACGTCTCCCACAGGCTCTTGTCGAGCACCTGCGGCGCGTTGACCTCCTGATAGCCCTGCTCGTCGAGGCGGCGGCGCATGTAGTTGACCAGGTTCTGGAACATCTTCCAGCCCTTGGCATGCCAGAAGACGACGCCCGGTCCCTCTTCCTGGAAATGGAACAGGTCCATCTCGCGGCCGATCTTCCTATGGTCGCGCTTCTCGGCCTCCTCCAGCATCATCTGGTAGGCTTCGAGCTGCGCCTGATCAGCCCAGGCCGTGCCGTAGATGCGGGTCAGCATCGGGTTGTTCGAATCACCGCGCCAATAGGCGCCGGCCACCTTCATCAGTTTGAAGGCATTGCCGATCTGCCCGGTCGAGGCCATGTGCGGGCCACGGCAGAGGTCGAACCAGTCGCCCTGCGCGTAGATCTTGAGATCCTGATCCTCGGGAATGGCGTCGATCAACTCCAGCTTGTAGCGTTCGCCC
>NZ_RZPQ01000261.1:0-7105 GCF_003999135.1 Mesorhizobium sp. M7A.F.Ca.CA.004.06.1.1
TCTATTGCCAGGATGAGGTCGAGCGGATCGACCAGAGGGTGCGCAGCGAAACCTGGCGCGGCATCGAGCTCATTCACATCCAGGTTGCCTCCAAGGGACCGCGCGCGACGCTGGAATTCGACTGGCAATGCGCCCGCGACGCCGCCCGGCGACCGGGCGTTTGCCTGGTGCTCGGCTACAATGGCGCGGTCTTCCTGACCTGGCTCAGGCTGAAGCGACGCAAGATCTTCACCAACATGGACGGCATCGAGTGGCGCCGCCCAAAATGGGGAATGGCGGCGCGAACCTGGTTCTGGCTCAACGAATGGATCGGCGCATGGGCCTCGCATCGGCTGGTCGCCGATCATCCCGCCATCGCAGATCACCTGGCGACGCGCCGGCCGCGCAGCGCCATCGCCACCATCGCCTATGGCGCCGATCCGGTGACATCGGCGCCCGAGGCGCCGGTCCGGGCGCTCGGCCTCGAGCCCGGGCGCTATCTCATCTCGATCGCGCGCATCGAACCCGACAACAACATCCTGCCAATCGTCGAAGCTTTTTGCTCCGCCAAGCGCGACATGAAGCTGGTAGTGCTGGGAACGCTGTCCGACGACATCCCCTATCATGCCGCCATCCGCAAGGCGGCGAATGGCTCGGTGGTCCTGCCGGGCGCCATCTACGACCAGGCGACGGTCAAGGCGCTCAGATACCACGCCCGCTCCTATCTGCATGGCCACACGGTCGGCGGCACCAACCCGTCGCTGGTCGAGGCGCTGGCGGCCGGCAACATGGTGATCGCCCACGACAATCCCTACAACAGATGGACCGCCGGAGCTGCGGCGATCTACTTCACCGACAAGGACAGTTGCGCCAAGCGGATGCAGCAGGCGCTGGACAATGACGCCTTGGTCAAGGCCTGCGGCGTTGCCGCCAGGGCGCGCGCTCAGGAAGCCTTTCGCTGGGACGATGTCCTGCTCGCCTATGAAAATGAGGCCTATCATTTGCTCGGCATGACCGCCGCCAAGACCACCGCGATGGATCATGCATCGCCAGGAACCGTATGACAGGCTGGTCGCGCCGGCGGGTGCTGCGGACGGCGCTGTCCACCGCGGCGGCTCTCGGCTCGCTCCCGGTCGCACCAATCGCTCGCGCAGCCGCCGGGCCGCGATTTCGGCGCGGCGTCAACGCCTGGCCCTGGTTCTCGCTGACGCGCGAATTTCCCGCTCCGCGCACCGACTATGACTGGCCGCCCTTCCAGTCGCAACGGCCGGTGCCGACCCCGGACGACCTGCGTCGGCTGCGCGAGACCGGGCTCGATTTCATCCGACTGCCTGTTGATCCCGGCCCTTTCCTGGCCGCCGACGCCACCACGCGCAGCCGGTTGCTGGACATGCTGGATGCCGCTGTCACGGCCACCCTCCACGCCGATCTCGGCATCATCGTCAACATCCAGGCCAATGCAGCCACCCATTACTGGAACCCCGACCGCATGGTCTCCAGCACCGCCGCACCCGCGTTCGATCTCTACCGCGGGCTGGTCGGCGAGCTTGCCGGCAGGCTGGCGCGGTTCCAGCCCGGCAGGGTGGCGCTCGAGCCGGTCAACGAGCCGGCGCAGGCCTGCGCGTCGAACGTCTGGTCGCAGATCCAGCTTTCACTTCTGACGGCGGCAAGAGCATCGGCCGCGACCCTGCCGCTGGTCGTCACCGGCGGCTGCGGCTCGATGGTGAGCGGACTGACAGCGCTCGATCCGGCACCGCTGTCCCCGTTCGAGCCGATCCTGTTCACCTTCCACTTCTATGAGCCCTATCTGTTCAGCCATCAGGGGGCACCCTGGATGCGCGAGCCCGTCTACCGGTCGCTCAACAATGTGCCGTGGCCGGCATCTGCCGGCTCGCTGGAACAGACGCTGGCATCGGTCAGGGCGCGCATGGCGCAGGACACCGAAATCCCTGAAGACGCCAAGCAGGCAGCCTATGCCGATACCGAGCGTGTGCTGAAAGTCTATTTCGACGCCCGGCCCGACCGCTGGTTTGTCGACAAATATCTTCGCCAGGTTCGCGACTGGGCCGACGGCCACGGCCTTGCGCCGGAACGCATCATCATGGGCGAGTTCGGCGCGCTGCGCACCGACGCCCGCTATGTCGCCGCCCCCAATCCGGATCGCGCGCGCTACATCGCCGATGTCAGACGGAGCGCCGAGGAACTCGGCTTCGCTTGGGCACTGTGGGATCTCTTCGATGGCATGGGCATGATGGACGACACCACCCGGGCACTGGACCCCGATATCATCGCGGCGCTTGGCCTGACCATGCCGGCGGACTGACGGGCCTGAACGCTGCCCGCGTCGGCCGGTAAAGCACCAGCGCCAGCACCACGAACTTGGTCAGCAGCGTCGTCTTCGACGCGACGCTTTCCGAGGTGTTGATCAGAATGACCCAGCCCAGCATCGGCAGCCAGATGCCGGGATGGCAGCGGCGCGCCACCTCGAACAGGAACAGCACGAAGCCGAACGTCAGCAAAAGGGTGAAGAAGGCGCCCTGATAGAGGACGGTGCGGATAATCGGGTTCTCGATGCCCTGTTCGAGACCGTTGATGCGGCGCAGGCTGTCAATCAGGTCGACATCCGGCCCCACGATCAGATCGCGTAATTCCAGGTGCTTGAAGAGCTCGAACATCTCGACGCGGGCATTGGCGCTGCCGCTGTCCGACACGAAGCGCTCCAGCAGCGCATCGAAAAAGCCATAATATGCCGCCACGATGATGACGACCGGCAGCAGCGCGGCAAGCATGAAGCCGAGTGCCGCACCCAAGAGATTGACGCGTCCCCGGCGCAATTTGCTGATGCCCTTGGAAAGCAGATAGCAACCGCCCAGCACAATCGTCATCACCATCGCCGAACGGCCGCCGAACGCGACAAGTGCCGCGCATTGCAGGCCGATCAATCCTATCCGCACAGGCGTCGACAGGGATCTGGCACCGGAGAGCAGCGCAAGCACGTAGATCGACGTCACCATGGCATTGGCGAGCGGATGTCCCTGCAGCGCGCTCGAGCGCAGATCGGTGGTAAACGCCACGCCGTCGAGGCGATAGGGGAAGATAAGCGTCTTGGTGGCGAACTCGAAAAGGGCAAGCAGCGCATTCGCCGTCATGACAACGTGAACGACGGTCTGCAGCCCGGCGAATGTCCGTTCGTCGTCCTCGCTGAGCATCAGCACCAGAAGTGCCGCGGCCACGAACGTATCGATCATGCCAGCCATGCCGGGCCGCTGCCTGGCGATGACGACGAACAAAAGCACGATCGATATGGCGGCCATCAGCGCGCTGGCCGGCCGCCTGTCGGCGAGATGGACGATATAGCCGACCGGATTGCCTGACGCACAGGAGCGCCAGGCAAACAAGAGGACGATGAGATAGGTGGACGGGTGGATCTTGGTCGCCGGGTTGCCGAACAGGCCATCATAATTGTAGCCGACCAGCCACAGCATGCCGCCCGAGATGCCGAACAGCACCGCTACCGCCGCGATCAGTCCGAAGCGCGTCAGCGCATCGAGCGACGTGCCGGCGCGGGGTGCGGCAGCACCATGGTTCGAAGCGCTTGCGCTCCAACTGGCAGCCATATCAGGCGGCCTCGTCGACCAGCAAGGCGGCCGTCGGCAACCGCCCCATGACGGAAACCGCCTGCGCGGTCGTCGTGACGTCGCGCATCGGGGTGGCGTTCAGCGTGGCGACGAGTACGATCTCGTCGGCCATGGCGACCAGCGGCGAGGCATTGAGATTGTCGGCCAGCGCGCCGCCGTCGATGACGACGAGTTCGAAGCTCCGGCTGGCCCGGGCCAGCATCTGCTGCGCAAAATAGATGCCATGCGCTTCCTGGAAAACCGCCTTTGAGCGGCCCCTGCCCAGCACGGCAACGTTGCTGCCGGCGGCGTAATGGCTGACGGCCTCAAAGGCGTACTCGCCGCGCAGCACATCGAGGATCCCCGGCTGCGGATCCTTCTGGTCGCCGCCGCCGGCATTGGCATCGATGAACAGCACCCGGCTGCCCCTGGACGCCGCGGCATTGGCCAGCAGCCGCGCCACCCGGCTGCGCTGCGCGCCCTCGCCCGGCGACGATGTCACCAGGATGGAAGGCACCAGCGGCCAGTCCGCCGGACGCTGGCCCGAACTGAACATGCGCCTCAGCGCAAGGCCGACAACGGCGTCGGTCTTCTGGCTGGAGGCGGCGGCCGAACTTGCGCCGAAAGGCCACCAGCGCCACCCAGTGCCTGAATTTGCCGGCACCACGCCCAGCACCGGCGCGTCGATGGCCGACTGCATCTGCGCGCTGGAAAGCACCGTCGGCGAGGAATATTCGGCGATCAGCGCCAGACCGGTGCCGAGCCCGAGGCCGCCGAATATCGCGCCCAGCAACAGCAGCGGCAAAGGCGGCCAGCTTTTCTTCAAGGCGGGCATGGCATTGGAGATGATGCGCGCATTGGTGCTGTCGACATTGATCTGCTCGCGCGTCTCCTGGGCGCGCTGGAGATAGTTCGAGTAGACGGAACGCAGCGCCTCGAGATCGCGCTGCAATTCGCGCAGCCGCACCGAGGCCTGGTCGGTGTCGAGCGACTTGCTCTTCATGCCGGCGACCTTGGCTTCCAGCGCCTGCTGGTTGGCCAGCGCCCGTTCGTAGTCCGTCTCGGTGGCGGTGGCGATGCGGCCGAGCTCGCGCGCGATCAGCTGGCGCGTGTCGCGCAGCTGCTGCTGGGCTGCGATCAGCGAAGGATGACGCGGCCCCAGCTCCGTGCCGAGCTGCGAGACCTGGTCGACCAGCGTCGCCTCCTGTGCCCGCAGGCTCGAGATCACCGCCGAACGCATCGCCTCCGAGGTTGCGTCCGCCGTGCCGCTCTGCCGGCGCATCTGGTCGACCTGCGCCTTCAGCGCCGCGGTGCGGCTCTGCGCCGCCGCAAGCTGCGTGTTGATCTCGGTCAGTTCCTGGTCGCTGACCAGGTTCCCTGCCGCCATCACCATGTTGTTGGCGGACTTATAGGCCTCGACGGCATTCTCGGCCTGCTGGACGCGTTTGCGCTGCTCGTCCAGCCGGGCGGTGATCGACTCGGAGGCGTCCCTGGCCATTTTCGCGCGCGCGCTCGCCTGATCGACCAGGTAGGCCTGCGCGATGGCGTTGGCCAGGAGGGCGGCCTTGTCGGCGCTCTTGGCGGTGACGATGACGTCGAGGACCAGGACCTTGTCGGCCCGCTTCACCGCCAGGCGCCGGCGCAGCGCGTCGAGTGTCTGCACCGACCTGTCGCCTTCGGCCGATGCCGAACCGAGCAGGCGCGACAGCAAGCCCTGCCCGTTGAATTCCGGATCCTGCGTCAGGTTTGTCGCCGCGATCGCCCGCATCAGCACGCCTGTCGACTGGACCACGCTGACCTGGCTCTCGACCTGCGTGATGCCGCCATCGGGTGAGATACGGCTGGGATTGACGTCGTTGGTGACCACCTGCAGGTCCTGCGGATCGATGAGGATTTCCGCCGCCGAGCTGTAGAGCGCGGGCGTGAAAAGACCGTAGAGAAGGGCGACCAGCGTCAGCAGTGCGACAGTGCCGAAGATCCAGAACCGGCGGCGCACCAGGATGCGCTTCAGGTCGCCCAGTTCGACAGTCGAAGCTGCGTATGATCCCGCGCGTGCCGCATCCGGAGAGTGTTGCTGAGGAACCATGGGCAGGGATGATTGCATGGCTGCCTCCGACAATACTCCATATGCCGGCAAGGTCAGTTGCGGCGCTAACCTAGCTATTCCTCCAACTGTTAAAACATTGTTAATTATGTTGAGAGGTGACGTGAATTTTGGCACGCGGTTTGCTTAAAAATATACATATCGGGGTGTTGGTTACGCGGCGAGCGGAGACGGATGCAGATGGGGTTACAATTTGACCGGACCGGCCTGGCCGGCAAGGCCGGGCACCGCGTTTTCGGGCCTCCACCATGCAGATAAGTCTACGCCTGGACGGCGACTGCGTCCGCGCCTTTCATCTCACGCTGCTGGAGCGCCTTGCCGCGCTCGGCGACGAACTGTCCGTCGATGTCAGGCCGGCGGGCGGCGGCATTCCGCGCAGCGCCGCAGCCCTGTTTCAACTCGAAACGGCGATCCACGGACTGCCCCATGATGGACTGGCCCATGATGGACTGGCCAAGCGTGTGCCGCTTTCGGCGCTCGCGCCCTATCGGCAGTCCCCCGCTTCGCCCGACCTGGTCATCGACCTCTGCGGCGATGTCAGGCTGGAAAGCACACGCGTCTGGCACGTCACCTATGACGGCGCCAGCGGCGAAGCGGCCTTGCTGGCCTCGATCCTCGCCGGCCGCACGCCACTTGCCCGCATCGAGGAGAACGGCGTTGCGATCGCGGCCGGGCGTCTGGGCACAGAATATGGCGGCATCGCGCTGGCGTCCTTCCAGGATATGCTGGCGCGCACAGCAAGCCTGATCGTCGCTGCCATGTCAGGCGCGGCAAAGTCGGTGCCCGATCTGCCAGAGCCGGCGCAGGCAGGCAGCCCGCCGCCAATGCCCTCGGCCGGCAAGCTTGGGGTCAGAGCCGGCAAGGCGCTGGCGCGGCGGATCGTCCAGAAGATCTATCACCTTTGCTACAACGCGCCGCATTGGAAGGTCGGCTGGCGGCAAACCGGGGGCTCCGATCTGTTCGACCTGCGTGCCCATCCGGCGTCGGGTTGGCAAGAGCTGCCGGACGATGGCAGCCGCTTCTACGCCGATCCGTTTCCCATCCTCTACCAGGGCCAGCTGACCCTGTTCGTCGAGGACTATATCCACCGGCTCGGCAAAGCCATCATCTCCGCCGTGCCCTTCGGCCCGGCAGGCCCGCTCGGACGACCTGAACCGGTGCTGGATCTGCCCTACCATCTCTCCTACCCCTTCGTCTTCGAGCGCGACGGCGAGGTCTGGATGGTGCCGGAAAGCTGCGCCAACGGCACCGTCGATCTCTACCGGGCCACCGCCTTCCCCGGTGGATGGGTCAAGGAGGCGACGCTTCTGTCCGGTGTCGTGGCCAGCGACGCCACGCTTGTCGAGCATGGCGGCGCCTGGTGGCTGTTCGCCACCGTCCGCGACGGTGGCGGCGCCTTCTCCGA
>NZ_RZPQ01000262.1:0-7105 GCF_003999135.1 Mesorhizobium sp. M7A.F.Ca.CA.004.06.1.1
GCGCTGGAGAAAGCGGTGGCGGAATACACGGCACGCTATCCGATCGGCGAGATCCCGCGGCCAAAGCACTGGTCCGGCTTCCGCATCGTGCCCAGCACCATCGAGTTCTGGCACGACAGGCCGTTCCGCCTGCACGACCGGCTCGTTTTTACGCGCAGTGCGAAGGACGGCTGGGACAAGACACGGCTTTATCCCTGAGGCTCAGGCCTTCTTTCTCGTCATGAACGCGGTGAGCGCGGCGCGCGCCTCATCGGACTTCAGCCGCTCGCGAAAATGCTCGCTTTCCACGCCGATGCGGGCGACGAGATCGTCGCGCGAACCACGCATCAGGTTGCGCGCGATCTTCAGCGCCTGTGGTGGCTTGGCGGCGATCTGGCCGGCTGCCGCCAATACCGAAGCCTCCAGCGCTGCTTCCTCGACCACCTCGTAGATCAGGCCGGCGGCCTTGGCGCGCTCGGCCGAAAAACCCTCGCCAAGACCGAGCAGCGCGAAAGCGGCTTGCTGGCCCAGAATGCGCGGTGCCAGCAGGCTCGATCCCGCTTCAGGCACAAGGCCCAGGTCGACGAAAGGCGTCCTGAACACGGTGCGTGGCGTGGCGAAAGTCAGGTCGCAATGCAGGTTGAGCGTCGTGCCGATGCCGACCGCGATGCCGTCGACGCCGGAGACCATGGGTTTTTCGACCTTGGCCAGCGCCATCAGGAAATCCCAGACTTCGGTGCCGCCGTCGCCGCCGGTGGCGACGACCATGAAGTCGGCAAGGTCGTTGCCGGAGGAGAAGGCGCCGGGCACGCCGAGAAAGACATGGACGCGGATGGCCGGGTCGGCGTCGCCCTCGGCCAGGGTTTTTGACATTTTCGCATACATGGAGCGCGTCAGCGCGTTCTTCTTGTCCGGCCGATTCATGCGGATGATCTGGATGGCGCCCTGGCGCTCGACGAGGATATGGTCTGTCACGGTGTTTTCCTTGTGAAACGTCAGGCAGAGACGAGCGTCTTGCCGGCAGCGGCGAGGCTTTCGGCGCCATCAATGACGCGCGCCCTCAAGGCGCTGACCTCGCCGAGCAGGTTTTCGGCAAAGAAACGGCAAAGCGCTATGCGGTTGTGACCGGCAAGAGCACCGCGCGCCAGATAGGCGCCGCCGGCGGCAAGCGAGATCAGCCTGAGATAGGGCGTGGCGCCTGCCAGCGCCTCTTCCGATCGGCCATCGGCCGTCAGTTTTTGCAGGAAGCGGGTCGCTTCGCTGAGATCGCCAAGTGCCGCGTCGAGAGCGGCGGCGGTGCGGCCGAAACCCTGCATGTTCGAGGTCCGCACCGCTGCGGCCATATCAGCCAGTTCGGCGATGTAACCATGCACATGGTCGCCACCGCCGAGCGGCAGCTTGCGCATCACCAGATCGATCGCCTGGATACCGTTGGTGCCCTCGTAAATCGGGGCGATGCGCGCATCGCGATAGAAGGCGGCCGCTCCCGTCTCCTCGATGAAGCCCATGCCGCCATGAACCTGGAGGCCGAGCGAGGCAACCTCGACGCCGATATCGGTCGAGAACGCCTTGGCCAGCGGCGTCAGCAGATTGGCGCGATCGCGCCAGTATGCCGCCTCGTCACCGGCGGAGACACGGGCCATGTCGATGGCGTGGGCACAGGAATAGCTGATGGCGCGTGCGGTCTGGGTCAGCGCCTTCATGGTCAACAGGTTACGCTGGACATCGGGGTGATGGACGATAGGCGCCATACCCGTGCCAGTGTAGCTCGCGGCCTTGCCCTGCCGGCGCTCATTGGCATAGGCGATCGCCTTCTGCGTTGCGGCTTCCGCGACCGCCACCCCCTGCATGCCGACACAAAGCCGCGCATTGTTCATCATGGTGAACATGCAGGCGAGCCCCTTGTTCTCCTCGCCGATCAGCCAGCCGACGGCGCCGGGCTTGGCGCCTCCAAAGCCGTCGCCATAGATCATGGTGCAGGTCGGCGAGGCATGGATTCCGAGTTTATGCTCAAGTCCGGAACAGAGGACGTCGTTGCGGGCACCGAGCGCGCCATCGTCGCCAACCAGGAATTTCGGCACCAGGAACAACGATATGCCGCGCGTGCCGGCCGGCGCATCGGGCAGCCTTGCCAGCACGAGATGGATGATGTTGTCGGTGAAATCGTGCTCGCCATAGGTGATGAAGATTTTTTGGCCGAAGATGCGATAGCTGCCGTCACCCGCCGGCTCGGCGCGGGCGCGCAAGGCGGCGAGATCCGAGCCGGCTTGCGGCTCGGTCAGGTTCATCGTGCCCATCCACTCGCCGGAGACGAGCTTTTCGAGATATTTGGCCTTGAGGTCTTCGGAGGCGTGTTTGTCGAGCGCCTCGACCGCGCCCATGGTCAGCGTCGGGCCGATGCCGAAGGCCATGGCGGCGGAGTTCCACATTTCGAGCGCGGCCACGCCGAGCATGGTCGGCAGCGCCTGGCCGCCATATTCCTCAGGCCCCGAGAGCGCATTCCAGCCGCCATCGATCCAGCGGCGATAGAGTTCCTTCCAGCCGGGCGGCGTGGTGACGGCGCCGCCTTTCAGCACCGCACCCTGCCGATCGCCGATCGTGTAGAGCGGTGCGACCTCTTCGGTGGCGAAACGGCCGGCCTCACCCAGAACGGCATCGACCAGGTCCTCGCCGAGATCGCCGAAGGTGCCGGCATCGAGCGCCGACTTCATGCCGGCCACGTGCTTGAGCGTGAAGGCGATATCCTCGACCGGTGCCCTATACATGCCGCCCACTCCTCCTGATTGCATCGGCCTGCCCAACCCTAGAACCGGTGCCGCTGCAAAACCACCCGCCGTATCAGCGGTCTCCCATCTTCTTTTTACGTAAACGTCAAATTTTGTCACGCGGATTTTGCAATCGCGGCGGCGCGTATTAAGTTCAACCCATGCCGGATCAAGTCGACCGGCGATGGATCAGACCAGCCAACCGGAACCGCCTATGCTTGCCAGACCCGACGCCTACCGCTGCATCGAATGCGGCCTGCCCTATCGAGCGGAGGGGTTCTGCTACCATGGGGGCAGACTGGACCATGGTGCCGCCTACTGGTCGGATCGCGGCATTTTGTGCTCGCCGCAATGCTCGCTCGCCCACCACCGCAAACGCGCCGCCGAAGGCACGCTGCGGCAAGAGCCGGCGCCTGACCCGTTTGAATTCTAGCGGCTGATGCGTGGCCAGCTTTTCTGAGGCCAGCCCCGAAAGCACTTCCTTAACCATAGCCGTTCAGGATTTGTTTTTGGTCAACGGGGATTCCCTGTTTTGAAAAGGACGGCGCACCTCCTTCGCCGCTTGAAGAGTGTCGTACCGACACCCTTCAAGCCTCTGTTTCCTGCGCATGTCGTTGCCCCAAAACCGCTGCACACTTTTGGCCGGCATGCGCTGGCGATCCTCGCTCTTGCGGCGACGATGGCGCTTTCGACGGCGGCAACGGCCTCGGATTTCTCCGAGCCGTGGAAGAACGCCGACCGCGCTCTGGTCGTCGATGCCTACGAATATAATTCCATCGACTGGGCCCAGCTCGCCACCGACAAGCGGATCGTGGGCTTCATCAACAAGGCCTCCGACGGCGTGCCGCCCCCCTATTTCTGCTTGGGCAACGACATTGAGGTGAAGCTTTGCAAGGCGCTGTGGAAACGCCATGCGGTGACGCGCGAACTGTTCCAGACGCGCCGGGTGGTGGCCAAGGCACTCGGCCTGAAATGGGGCGCCTATCACCTTGCCCGTCCCGGCAATCCGGTCGAGCAGGCCAACAATTTCCTCGATTTCGCCGAGCCTGCGCCGGACGATCTCATGGCTCTCGACATCGAGGGCAATGACCCCTCGCAATGGATGTCGCTCGACGATGCCGAGGAGTTCGTACGCCAGGTGCATCGGCGCATCGGCCGCTTCCCGGTGCTGTACACCAACGGCAAGACCGCCCAGCATATTGCCGACAACAGGTACCGATACCGGCTCCTGTCGCGGCTGCCGCTCTGGTATGCGCGCTACACCAAGGACATCGACGTGCATTTTCCGATGGGCAACTGGCAAGGCTACGCACTGTGGCAGTTTTCGGCGCAAGCCAATTGCGGCCGTTTCCGCTGCCCTTACAGGGTTGCCGGCACGCCTAACGACATAGACGTGAATGTCGCGCCGACAGACGCCGCCACGCTGCGCGCGCAATGGCCGTTCGGTGGGCTTATCGACGTGCCGCCGGACTATCTCGCCTCGATACCGCTACCGGTTTCACGCGAGGCCGGCCTCGCCGGCAATGTCACCATCACCTATGCGTCTGTGGCCGCGCCGCCGACTCTCGAGGACATGGTTACAGCGTTGGGCACACGCTGGTCCCGTTTCCGCGACGGCTTCCGCATGCCAGTCGTGAAGACGGTGCCGCGACGGCCAAGCTTCGGCATTGTCCAATATGTCGCCTGGAAGCGGACCGAACGGCGTTCACCCGCACAACTCGACGCTGCCTTTGCCGTGTCCGATCCACTCAGCACCGCTTCCACCGAACTCGATCGCGGCCAGCGGTGAGCCAATGCGGAACTTCAGGTTCCCTGTTCGCGCGCTACGGCCTGCCAGCCGATATCGCGGCGGCAGAACCCGTCCGGCCAATCGATGCGGTCAAGCGCGGCATAGGCTCGTTTCTGTGCCTCGCCGACCGTGGCGCCTGATGCCGTCACGTTGAGGACGCGGCCGCCATTGGCAACCAGCGCGCCGCCATTGATGGCGGTACCGGCGTGGAAGATCTGGACGCCGTCGCTCGCCGCGTCTTCGACGCCGCGGATGACCGAGCCTTTTTCCGGCGTGCCGGGATAGCCTCTCGCCGCCATTACTACGGTGAGCGCGGCCTCGTCGCGCCAGCGCACCGAAGTATGCGCAAGCTGGCCGTCGGTCGCCGCGTTGAGCAGGACCAGCAGATCATCCTTCAGCCGCATCATCAGCACCTGGCATTCCGGATCGCCAAAACGGGTGTTGTATTCGATCAGCTTCGGTCCCTTGTCGGTGATCATCAGCCCGGCAAACAGCACGCCGGAGAACGGCGCCCCCAGTTCGGCCATGCCGCGCATGGTCGGCTCGATGATCTCGCGCATGGTGCGCGCGACCAGTTCCGGCGTCATCACCGGTGCCGGCGAATAGGCGCCCATGCCACCGGTGTTGGGACCGGTGTCGCCGTCGCCGACGCGCTTGTGGTCCTGCGCGGTACCGAAGGGCAGTGCGGTGGTGCCGTCGCAGAGGCAGAAGAAACTCGCCTCCTCGCCGGTCATGAACTCCTCGACCACAACTTCCGCGCCAGCGGCGCCGAAGGAACCGTCGAAGCAGGCATCGAGTGCTGCCTGTGCTTCACTGGGCGTCATGGCGACGGTGACGCCCTTGCCGGCAGCGAGCCCGTCGGCCTTGATGACGATCGGTGCTCCGGTCTTTTCGACATAGGCCTTGGCCGAGGCCAGGTCACTGAAACGGCCATAGGCGGCGGTCGGGATGTTGTAGCGGGCGCAGAGATCCTTGGTGAAACCTTTCGATCCTTCCAGCTGTGCGGCAGCCTTGGAGGGTCCGAAGACGCGAATGCCTTGCGCGCGCAGATCGTCGGCAATGCCGACGACCAGCGGCCCCTCCGGGCCGACCACGACGAGGTCGATTTTTTTCTCCCGGCAGAACGCGGCCACGGCGGCATGGTCGGCTAAATCCAGCTTCACCAGCTCAGCCTCGCTGCCGATGCCCGGATTGCCGGGAGCCGCATAGAGCTTTGTCAGCAGCGGTGATGCGGCGATCTTCCAGGCGAGCGCATGTTCGCGGCCGCCGGAGCCGAGAAGAAGAACGTTCATGGCCACCTCTTGATGCCGACTATCCGTTAGAGCACCCGCTATTGCTCTCTGGGCGACGGGTCAAGGCATCCGGGCGCATTGATGGGAATTGCGCACGGGAACGTTACCCCAGCCGAAAATCGGCGGCGCACATCGGCGTCGATTTTCTGGCCTCGCTTCAGCCCTGGTAGACCACCGGAAACCAGTCCTCGCGCAGCCTCTCGCCCGGCTGCATGCCGTGGCCATGATAGGGCGGCGAGGTGCGGCCCGGCCGCTCGACATAGCGCGCATCGTCACCCACCCAGCGCAGCGACAGCGCCCGGCGCCGCGCCGCGGTCAGGTTGCCGCGCGCGCCATGCGCGGTCCTGAAGTCGAACAGGATGGCGTCGCCCGGCTCCATTTCCCATTCGAGCACCTTCATCGACGGATCCTTGTCGGGATCTGGCACCGGCAGATAGTCGCCCTCGCCGGCATAGAAATTGCTGTCGTCGAGCCAGCGCACCGGCAGGATCATCTTGTCCCATTTGTGCGAGCCGGCGATCAGGCGCAGCGTCGCTTCCTTCACCGGGTCGATGGGGATCCAGAAGCTCACCGTCTGTTGGCCATCGACGAAATAGTAGGGGATGTCCTGATGCCAGGGCGTCGGCTTCTGCGTGCCGGGTTCCTTGACCAGCACATGATCGTGGAAGAACTGCGCGGTGCGCGACTGCATCACCGCTGCCGCCAGTTCGGCGGCGGGCGAACCCCGCACCACGCTGACGAATTCGGGAATGCGCTCCCAGTTGCAGTAGTCGTCGAAGAAACTGCCGCGACCGTTGGCGATGTCGGATGCGGTGGCGCTGCGGTTCTGGATGTTGCGCTCGATGCCGGCGGCGATCGTGTCGACCCAGCCCTTGAAGGCGCCGCGAATGCAGACAGCGCCGTCGCGCTGATAGTCGGCGATCGTCTTTGCATCGATGGTTTGGGCGTCGATTGTCTGGGTGTCGGTTGCGGAAGCCATGGCGTTCTCCTCTTGGAATGAACCGACTATCGCAACCCTCGTTCATTCAGTAAAATAATAACTTTCCATTTGATACATAGGACTATCCTATGAATGTGACCCTCACCCAATTGCGTTATCTTGTTGCCGTGGCGCGTCACGGCAGCGTCACCGGAGCGGCAAAGATGCTGAACGTTTCGCAGCCGTCGATCTCGGTGGCCATTGACGCGGTCGAAAAGAATTTCGGCCAGAAGCTGTTCGTCCGCCAGCGCGGAAGCGGCGTGTCGCCGCCATCGTTCGGCCGCGCCGTCGTGGCCAAGGC
>NZ_RZPQ01000263.1:0-7091 GCF_003999135.1 Mesorhizobium sp. M7A.F.Ca.CA.004.06.1.1
CGGCTGCTCGCCATCTCGGCTGACAAGCGTCAGGACGGCATCGACGCACCGACGATGAAGGAAGCCGGCATCGATGTCGAACTGTTCAACTGGCGCGGCGTCTTCGCACCGCCCGGCGTTTCCGACGCCGACAAGGCGGCGATGGTCACAATGATCGAGACCATGGCCAAGAGCGATGCATGGGCAACCGAATGCAAAAACCGCAACTGGACGCCCATCCTTTTGACTGGCGACGACTACGCAAAATTCCTCACCGAGGACACGGCCCGCATCACCGCGATCCTCAAGGATCTCGGCCTCGCCTGATGTCTTCAGGGGGCGGTTAGAGTGCCGCCCCCTTCCCATCTCGCCTGCCGCATGGACATATGATGCGGCGAAACTGCGGATGCGGCCGGCTGGAGGATGCCGGCCATCTTGGGAGGATACCGATGAGCACCAGCGACCAGCAGGCGGCGCCGTGGCGCCTTGCCGTGCCGGAATTGTTGATAGGCATCGGGCTCCTGGCCTGCGCCGGCGCCGTCGCCTGGCAGACGCTGGCAATCCCGGTGTCGCCGCTCTACTCCAAGGTCGGCCCGACCGTCTTTCCCTACCTCACCATGTTCGGCCTGGTGGTTCTTTCGCTGTTGCTCATCCTTGCCGCGCTTCGCGGCGGCTGGCAGCCGGAGGAGGAAAAGGAGACGCCGACCGACTGGAAGGCGATGGGCTTCGTCGTCATCGGCCTGATCGCCAATCTGCTGCTCATCCGGCCGCTCGGCTTCACGGCGGCATCCGTCATCATGTTCGTTCTGGTCTGCTACGGCTTCGGCAGCAAGCGCACGCTGCGTGACGCAGTGCTCGGCCTGATCCTGGCGCTGGCCGCCTATTTCGGCTTCGCCAGGGCGCTTGGCGTCAACATCGGTGCCGGTTTCATCGAGAACCAGCTGAACACGGTCATCGATGCGTTCATCACCATGTTGAGGGGCTGACGCCATGGAAACGCTCGGACATCTCGCACATGGCTTCTCGGTTGCCTTCACCCCGGTCAACCTTCTGTGGTGCCTGCTTGGCACCACACTCGGTACCGCCATCGGCGTGCTGCCCGGTCTTGGGCCGGCGCTGACCATCGCGCTGCTTTTGCCGATCACCTATCAGGTGGCGCCGGAGGCATCCTTCATCCTGTTCGCCGGCATCTACTACGGCGCCATGTATGGTGGTTCGACGACGTCGATCCTGCTCAACACGCCCGGCGAAAGCGCCACCATCGTCACTGCGTTGGAAGGCAACAGGATGGCGCGTTCCGGGCGCGGCGGCGCGGCACTCGCCACTTCGGCGATAGGCTCGTTCGTCGCCGGCACGATCGGCACGATGGGCGTCGCTTTCCTGGCGCCGGTGGTGGTCAAGTTCGCATTGGCCTTTGGTCCGGCCGAATATTTCTCTTTGATGGTGCTGGCCTTCATCACCGTTTCGGCGGTGCTCGGCTCGTCTTCCGTACGCGGCCTGACCAGCCTGTTCGCCGGCTTCGTCATCGGCATGATCGGCGTCGACCTGCAGACCGGCCAGCCGCGCTTCACCTTCGGCACGAACGAACTGCTTGATGGCGTCGATGTCATCATTGCCGCGGTCGGCCTGTTTGCCGTCGGCGAGACGCTCTACATGGCCTCGCGCCGCTATGCCGGCAAGGACGAGATCGTGCCGCTGAAGGGCTCGCTCTACATGACGGCGGCCGAGTGGGGGCGTTCGTGGAAACCCTGGCTGCGCGGCGCTGCGATCGGCTTCCCGATCGGCGCCATGCCGGCCGGCGGCGCCGAAATCCCGACCTTCCTGTCCTATGCCATCGAAAAGAAGCTGTCGAAGCACAAGGAGGAGTTCGGCACCGTCGGCGCCATCGAAGGCGTTGCCGGCCCCGAGGCTGCCAACAATGCCTCCGCCGCCGGCGTGCTGGTGCCGATGCTGACGCTCGGCCTGCCGACTTCGGCGACGGCGGCGATCATGCTGTCGGCCTTCCAGAGCTACGGCATCAATCCCGGGCCGCTGCTTCTCACGACCCAGGGCGACCTCGTCTGGGGGCTGATCGCCAGCCTGTTCATCGCCAACGTCATCCTCGTCGTCCTCAACCTGCCGCTGATCGGGCTGTGGGTGCGGTTGCTGAAAATCCCGGCGCCGCAGCTTTATGCCGGCATCCTGGTGTTCGCCACGGTCGGCACCTATGGCATTTCGCAATCGCCCATCGACCTCGTCATCCTCTATCTCCTGGGGGCCGCCGGCTTCCTGATGCGGCGCTTCGATTTCCCGACCGCGCCCGTCATTATCGGCATGATCCTTGGACCGCTCGCCGAAACCCAGTTCCGCCGGGCGATGACCATCTCGAATGGCGACTGGTCGGTGTTTTACACCCACAAGCTGTCGCTGACGCTGCTGACGCTCGCCTTCATCGGCCTCGCCGGCCCGCATATCTGGGCCTTCATCGAGCATCGGCGTCGGCGCGGACCGGAGCATGTGCCCGGCGATGCCTGATCGATCCATGACGCCATGACAGAATTGCTTTCCGGTATCCGCGTCCTCGACCTGACCAACGTCCTGGCCGGTCCCTACTGCGCCTATCAGCTGGCGCTGCTCGGCGCCGATGTGATCAAGGTCGAGGCGCCGCAAGGCGGCGACCTAGCCCGCCAGCTCGGCGGCTCGCCAAAGCTGAACAGCGCCGGCATGGGCGCATCGTTCCTGGCGCAGAACGCCGGCAAACGGTCGGTGGTGCTCGACCTCAAGCAGCAAGCCGATCGCGAGCGCTTTTTCGATCTGGTGGCCAGCGCCGACGCCCTGGTGGAGAATTTCCGCCCGGGCGTGATGGATCGGCTGGGGCTTGGTTACGAGGCGCTGAAGACGGTCCGTCCAGGCCTCGTCTATTGCGCGATATCGGGTTTCGGCCAGACCGGGCCGATGCGCGACAATCCCGCCTATGACCAGATCATCCAGGGCCTGTCGGGGATCATGAGTATCACCGGAACACCGGAAACGGCGCCGCTGCGGGTCGGCTATCCCGTGGCCGACACGCTTGGCGGACTGGTCGGCGCGTTCGCCATTACCTCGGCGCTGGTGCGGCAGAAGACGAGCGGCGAGGGTGCCTTTCTCGACGTCTCGATGCTCGAATGCACACTTTCCGCGCTTGGCTGGCCGGTTTCCAACTATCTGACCGTAGGCATCGACCCCAAGCCGATGGGCAATGAGAACATGACGGCGGCACCCTCCGGTACGTTTCGCACCGGCGACGGGCTCGTCAACATCGCCGCCAACAAGCAGGAGCAGTTCGTGGCGCTGTGCCGGCTGATCGGCCGGCCGGAACTGGCCTCCGATGTCCGCTTTGCCGAGCGCGAGACGCGCAAGCGCAACCGTGCGGCGCTTAAAGTCGAAATCGAGGACGCCCTGGCGGGCGCGCCGGCCGCGGCCTGGGAAGAGATGCTCAATCGCGCCGGCGTGCCTGCCGGCAGGGTGCTGACGATCCCGCAAGTGCTGGCCGAGCCGCAAGTGCTCGAACGCCGGGTGACCGCGAATTTTGATGATGTGGCCGGCATGGACAAGCCGCTGACCGTTCTGCGCGGCGGCTTCATGGTAGATGGCGAGGCGCCGTTGCCGACAAAGCCGCCGCCGGCGCTCGGCGAACATATGGGCGAGGTGTTCGCCGACCTGCCACCCCGCGCCAAGACAAAGGCAGGCGCATGAGCGACACGGAGAAGACGGGCCGTGAGCGCGGCGAGGAATGGTGGCAGACCGACATCATCGAGATGCGGCCTGGTGTCATCCGGCTGCGCGGCTACGAGATCCAGGATCTGATCGGCCGCGTCAGCTTCCCGGCTGTCATCTGGCTGATGCTGCGCGGCGAACTGCCCGGCGAGGACCAGGCAGAGTTGCTCGGCATTGCCTTGGGAGCCGCCGTCGACCACGGACCGCAGGCGCCATCGATCGCCATCGCGCGCATGGCCGCAACCTGCGGCGTCGGTATCAACAGCGCCATGGCCTCGGCCATCAACGTTCTCGGCGACGTGCACGGTGGCGCCGGCGAGCAGGCGCTTTCCTTCTATGGTGACATTGCCGTGGCAATCGATGCCGGGATGACGCTGAATGAAGCGGTCTCGACACGGCTCGACCGGTTCTTCGCCGAGGAGAAGGGCTATGTGCCGGGGCTCGGACATCGCTTCCATCCCGTCGACCCGCGCGCGCCGCGCTTGCTGGAACTGACCCGCGAATTTGCCGCACGCGGTGCCGTCAACGGACGTTTCGTCGATATTGCAGAAGCGATCGAGGCGGACGTCGCGCGACGCAAGAGGAAAAAAATACCGCTCAACATCGATGGCGCTACCGCCGTCATCTATGGCGAACTCGGTTTTCCGCCAGCGCTGACGCGAGGGCTTTTCGTGCTGTCGCGCTCGGTCGGCATCCTTGCGCATGCCTGGGAGCAGTCGCAGCAGGCCGAGCGAAACAAAGGGCCGCTGCCGCGCGAATGGCTGTGGACCTATACCGGCACGCCGGTGCGGCCGTTTCCCGAAAGCGATGAGCCCGGCGAGTGAGGCTTTACGCCTGGTCCACCTGCAAAGGCTGAGGAAGCTTCAGCGTCTTCACCAACGTTGAAAGATCAGGCTCGTCGATGAGCATGGCTGCGTCGGCTGGCGCCAGCCAGGCCCGCTGGCGTCGTTTGGCTTCCTGCCAGTCGGCCAGTTCCTCGCTCACCTCGAGCAGATAGACGATGACGTCGACGCGGACAAAGCGATTGGCCAGCCGCTTCCAGTAGGAATAGGTGCCCGCCGGCTGCTTCAGCGTCTTGCCGAGCACGCCGGCTTCCTCCTGTGCCTCGATGGTGGCCGCCTTGCGTCCGCTCTTGCCCTTCATCGGCCAGCCCTTGGGGACGATGAAGCGCCTGGTGGTACGCGACGTGACCAGCATGACCTCGATGTCGCCGCGCGCGGTCAGCCGAAAGGGAATAGCCGCCACCTGGCGGATCCTCTCGCCCTTTTTTGCCTTGCGTACGGCCTTTTTCTTGGTGGCTGCCATTCGTCAATCCAGTCGATGCAATGCCGCATAGCGCGACAAGGCATCGTTGCGAAACCAAAACTTTCGCATGTGCCGAAAGACACTCGAAATACCTAAGTCGGCTAAATAAATGAAAAACGCCTTGATGTCAGCGGCAATTGCTCACGGCGGTGGTGCCGATTATCTGGGTCTGGCAGCTTGGCTTGAGCTGCTGCACGACCGGGGGCGGCTGCTGAACGATCTGGCGGTCCTGGGCGCGGTACTGCTGCTGTTGCTGCTGATATTGCTGCCGTTGTATCCTGTTTTGCAGGATTTGCAGGTCGTTCTGCCGGATCAGCGCATTGTTGCCGGTAGCGGAATTGAGCGCTTGCGCGGAAGCCGGCAGGCAAACGCCCGCCAGCACTGCCGTGGCCAGCATTGCCACTGTGAAGATCGTTGATGGCCGAAGTGCCGACATTCGCTCATTCCCGCGCAAAAAACTCTGCCCACTGATATAGGACGTTTGCGCGGCGATGCCATGGCCAGCGGGTCGAGCATCACGAAATCGGGCAGTCCGATCGCTTTGTTCTGCGATTCCAGCAGTGAACCGCAGATAGTCGTCATATGACGACTATGAAACGTCAGCGGCTTTAGTCAGTGTCCGCACGTAAATTTTCGGTTTCATCCGGCATAAGTTAATGTATTCTAATTGAGTCAGAGCTCCGCAAGTGGGAATGCGGATGCTCTGTTTTAATGCATTGAACCTTATTGCGCAGTGCCGGCATCCTTATTGCAATTGCATGAGCATAGCGGTGGCGTCGCCTTAAGCAGGCATTGAGGCGCGCCCCCGTAAAACGGGGGGTAAGTGCATGGCTTTGTTTTCAAAGCGTGGTGGCTTTGCCATCAAACGCGCATTCGCGGTTCCGGGTTCCGGTATCGACGCTGCCAATGCCCATGTGGCAGAGGTATCCCAGCAAGCAGGGCTTGCCCGCCAAGCGCTGCCCGGCAGTTCGCCTTGTTCGCTTCGTGCGGCGCAAGCGTGGACTTTGTTCAAACTTGGACCGGTGGCACGTGCGCAAGAAGCGTCTGGCTCGGGTCGCCGTCGCCGGCCAGGTGTGATTGCCGGACGGTTGATGGTCCTCCTCGGCGCCACCGCGCTGGTGGGTTTTCCGCCGATACCGGCGGCGCATGCTCAGTTCGTCATAGACGAGAACGGCCCGGATGCTCCGGACAGGGGACCTGGTGGCTTTGACGCAGATGGCGATAATGGCGATCCCGGCGGATCGATTACAAATGCGACCCCTGGAGCCGTAAACAACGTTCCGCAGATAAACGTCAACGCATCTGGATTTGGCGGCACGGCGAATGGCGGCGATGGCGGCGACGGCGGCGAAGGCCTGGCTGGAACGCCCTTTGAAACCAATGGCGGTGAGGGCGGCAATGGCGGCGTTGGCGGATCCGTCGATGTTCTCAACAACGCCACGATTTCGACCATCGGCTCGGGCCATCATGGACTCATAGCTTCCGCGGTCGGCGGCGATGGCGGCAGTGGCGGTGGCGCCCTTCCGGCGATCGTGAACCTTGGCGGCGACGCCGGAAGCGGCAACACCGGCGGCAGCGCCAACGCGGTTGCGTCTGGCACCAGCGACATCACGACGACGGGCGACTTTTCCTACGGCATCTTTTCCAACGCCAGCGGCGGCAATGGCGGCCAGGGCGGTGACAACATCGTCAGTCTCGGCGTCGATGCTGGTGACGGCGGTGATGGCGCTTCCGGCGGCACCGCATCGGCAAGCAACGCCGGCAAGGTGGAAACATCGGGATTGGCCTCTTATGGCATGCTGGTGCGGTCGGCAGGTGGTGTGGGTGGCAATGGCGCCGATGGCGTCGGGGTCGTCAGCGGCGGCGGCAATGGCGGCGGCGCCACTTTGGGCGGAAATGCCACGGGCAGCAATTCGGGCGGCATCATAACGCATGGTGATTTCGCCAGCGGCATGGCCGTACAGTCGGTCGGCGGCGGCGGTGGTGGCGGCGGCGACGCCTTCGGCCTGTTCGGCGGCGGTGGCACCGGCGGCGCCGGCAATGATTGCTCCCATTCAACCGGTACCCACCCC
>NZ_RZPQ01000264.1:0-7045 GCF_003999135.1 Mesorhizobium sp. M7A.F.Ca.CA.004.06.1.1
GCGTAGATGCGCGTCACGTCGGTGATGGCGACACGCAGCCGCAATATGATGCGCCGGCCGGCGGACTTGCGCGGCTGCGTGTCGCCATCACCGACGTGACGCGCATCTACGCTTTCCGCGTCGACGGTGCGGAGGCGAGTGTCATGGCGCTCGACGGCAATCCGGTGCCTGAGCGTTTTTCGCCCGACGCCTTGCTGCTCGGACCCGGCCAGCGCATGGAGCTGGCCATACGCATGCCCGACAATGAAGGCGCGATGGTCAGCTTGAGGGACGTCAGGGGCACCAAGCCAAAAATCCTGGCGACCCTGCGCGCGACAGGAAAATCCCTCAAACGGGACATTCGCGATGTTGCTCCGCTGGAGCTCAATCCGGTGGCGGAAGTGGATCTCGCCAGTGCCAGGCATATTTCCCTGGCACTAAGCGCCACGGCGGAAAACGTCCCGAGCGATGGCATCTGCGGTTCGCTTGGCTATAGTTTCTGGGCCCTCAACAAAGTGCCGTGGCCAGGCGACACCAAGGACCCGACCGCGCCACTGGCCGAATTGAAGCTTGGCCAAAGCTACGTCATCGACATGGAGAACCTGACGCCGCAATCTCATCCGATGCATCTGCACGGTATGAGCTTCAAAGTGCTGTCATCCTCGACGCGCCAGGTTCAGCCTGTGATTTCCGACACCTATCTCATCCAGCCCAACGAGAAGGTTCAGCTCGGCTTCGTCGCCGACAATCCCGGCGATTGGCTGCTGCACTGCCACATCATCGAGCACCAGAAATCGGGAATGACGAGCTATGTCAGGGTGGTGTGAAGCCGCGTCAGCCTGCGCGTAGCGTCTGTGCCGTCATTTGCGCAACTGCGCCTCGATCTCGTCGAGCACCTTGTCCTTGCCGATGCCGGTGAGGAAGGCGAGGCCCTTGATCACCGGCTTGGTGACCGAAGCGGAGATCGGGGTGGTTGCGACGATGAAGTCGACATTGTCGGCCAGTCCGGGCACTTCGGTGGCCTTCGCCTGCTGGGCATTGAAGGTGAGGCCGCGTTTCTTCATTTCCTCGGTGACGGCGACATTGACCGCGGTCGAGGTGGCGATGCCCGTGCCGCAGGCAAAGAGAATGGTTTTCTGTCTCGACATCTCTGCTTCTCCTTGTTTCAGCCGAGTACGGCTCGCACGTCTTCGAGGGTTCTGGCCGACCTCAAATCATCCAAGGCTTGCGGGTTCTGGATGGTGGCCATGACGGCCTGCAGCGCCTCAATCTGCTTGTCCTTGTCGTTGATGGCAAGCAGGAAGACGAAGCCGACCGGCAGCATCTCGTCGGGATCCTCCATGTTGGCGAAGGTCACTGGTTGCTTCAATGTGCCCATCGCGATGCCAGGCTTCAGCACATGCTCCGGATCGGTGTGCGGCACCGCGACATTATCGGAGCGTTCCAGCGGCAGTCCGGTCGGGATGGTCAATTCGCGGCGCACGACCGCGTCGGCATAGCTGCTTTTGACATAGCCAAGTCTCTCCAGCCGGCCCGCCAGGATGCGGATGATCTCCTCATTGGTCGAGGCATCGGATCCGAGCACGATCGCGTCAGGGTCCAGAAGCTGCATGAGTCCGTCGGACATTCTTTGCTCCGTCTATGAAATCGTGCGCCGCGGGAAGGGCGCACGATCGGTTTGAGGGTGGACGCTATCAGGTTCAGGCCGTCTCTTCGGCCGGCTCGTCCTCGGCGCCCGCGGCCCGCTCCCAGCCGAGCGGATTGCGGCGGTAGAGGACAAACAATGCCGCGATGACCACTGCGATCACGATGATGCCGACAAGCCCCATCCCCTGGATCGCCTCGATGACCACGTAAGGCACCCACAGGAAGCCGTCGACCACCGAGGTGATCTGCAGCGCGTCCGCCGGCAGCTTGAAGCCCGACGAGACTGCTGCGCTGGTGAACAGCGGCGCCAGCGCGTTGGCGACGTAGAAGCCGATGGCCAGCGTCACCGTGCCGATCACCACCATGCGGAACACGTTGCCTTTGACCAGCGGCGCGGTCATGGCGACGATGAAGGGGATGACCGCGAGGTCGGCGAACAGGATGACGCGGTTGCCCGGCAGGATGATGGACAGGATGATCGCGATCGGCACCAGGATCAGCGACGACGAGATCGCGGCCGGATGGCCGATCAGGATCGCCGAATCGAGGCCAACGAGAAGCTCTCGGTCACCGGTGCGCTTGCGCACGAACGCCTGTGCGGCGTCGGAGACGGGGATCAGCCCCTCCATCAGGATCTTGACCATGCGCGGCAGCAGCAGCATCACCGCGGCCAGTGTCATGCCGGTGCCCAGAACCTTGGCCAGCACCACGCTGAGATCACCCGCATTGTAGAACGCGATTGCACCAAGCACGAGGCCGATGATGAGGCCCATCACGACAGGTTCGCCGAACACGCCGAACCTGCGCTCGATCGTATCGGTGTTGATGTTGATGCGGTTGATCCCGGGAATGCGGTCCATGATCCAGTTGAGCACAATGGCGATCGGCAGGATCTGTGCCGAGGCGAGATGCGGCACCGAAATGCCGGGCACGCCGTAGAACTGCTGTACCGCGCGCGCCGACCAGTCGGCGAACAGCAGCGAGAGTGCTGCGACAAGTGCTGCGACCGCGATGCCATAGGCCAGATTGTCGGTTGCGGCGACCACCAGCGAGCCGACAAAGGCGAAGTGCCAGAAATTCCAGACGTCGACATTGAGCGTGCGCGTCATGCGTGTCAGCAACAGCACGATGTTGACGAGGATGCCGACCGGAATGACCCAAAGGCCGACCGACGAGCCGAAGGCGATCGCGGCCGCGGAGGGCCAGCCGACATCGATGATGTCGCGATGAATGCCGGTGTTGGTGACGATGGCCTTGGCGACGTCGCCAATCGACGTGAACATGAGGCCAAGCACCAGATTGATGCCGATGAAGGCGACGCCGATGGTGACGGCGGCGCGAAAAGCCTTGCTGACCTTGGCGCCCAGAACCACGGCGATGATGAAAATGACAATTGGCAGCAGGATCGTCGGGCCAAGCGTATCGATGGCCCCTTTTAGGCCCGCGAGAACAGTATCCATTTTTCCTCCCCTGGAGCCGCGAGCCTTCGCTCGACGCCTCGCAATGATGCTCCATCCAGCCTTTGACGCCCCGGCGCAAAGACACTCCCCAATTTGCCCCAGAGGCGAATGCTTTCCGACTGTCGCGTCGGTGAACATTTGCCTTTGTTGACAAACGAATGTTTTATTGGGGTTGTCAGCTGCGATGTCAATTGGTTGCGCTTCGGCCAATCGAGCCTCGGCGGTCGTCCCTTCCGAGACGATTTCGCGGGAAATTGCCGGTCGCGACCGGGTTTCGTTGGCAAATAGAACCCGTTCCCTGCTATCCGACCTCAAATCACGAAGCTGTGGACATTCCTGCATGACCAACGTCGCCCTGACCGGCCTTGCCCGCGATCTCGCCAGGCGTGCCGCCGAGGGCCGCCCGGTGCGCATCGGTGTCATCGGTTCGGGCGAAATGGGCACCGATCTGGTCACCCAAGGCATGCTGATGCCAGGCATTTCGATCTGCGCCGTCTCGACGCGCCGCCCGCACACCGCGCGCGATGCCATCCGTATCGCCTATGGCGACGAAGCCATGGCCGTCGAAGCCGACACCGCGTCGAAAGTCACCGGCGCTATCGAGAGCGGCAAGATCGCCGTCACTTCGAACGAGATGCTGGTCACCAATCCGCTGATCGACGTCGTCATCGACGCCACCGGCAAGCCGGGCGTCGCCGCCGATTTCGACCTCATGGCGATGGAGCACGGCAAGCATCTGGTGATGATGAACGTCGAGGCCGACGTCACCATCGGCTGCTACCTCAAGCAGCAGGCCGACCGGCTTGGCGTCGTCTATTCGGTGGGTGCGGGCGACGAGCCGTCGAGCTGCATGGAACTGATCGAATTCGCGTCGGCGCTCGGGCTGACCATCGTCTCGGCCGGCAAGGGCAAGAACAACCCGCTCAACCACGATGCCGTACCGGACGACTATCGCGCCGAAGCCATCCGCCGCAACATGAACCCGCGCATGCTGGTCGAGTTCGTCGACGGTTCCAAGACCATGGTCGAGATGTGTGCCATCGCCAACGCCACCGGGCTGGTGCCCGACGTGCCCGGCATGCACGGCCCCAAGGCCGACCGCGATGACCTCGCCAAGGTGCTGATCCCGCGCGAGGATGGCGGTCTGTTGCTCAGGAAAGGCGTCGTCGACTACACGGTCGGCAAGGGCGTCGCGCCTGGCGTGTTCGTCATCGTCGAGGCGACGCATCCGCGCATCATCGAGCGCATGGACGACCTGCATATCGGCCACGGCCCCTACTACAGCCTGTTTAGGCCCTATCATCTGACCTCACTGGAGGTGCCGCTGACCGCCGCCCGCATCATGCTTTTCGGCAAGCCCGACATGGTGCCGCTGCCGCAACCCGTTGCCGAAGTCTGTGCGGTCGCCAAGCGGGATCTCGCCGCCGGCGAGACCTTCGATGCGATCGGCGAGACCTGTTACCGCTCCTGGACGATGACCGTCGGCGAAGCCCGTGCCCAGCGCGCCGTGCCGGTCGGCCTGCTCGAGGGCGGCAAGGTGCTGAAACCGGTCAGGAAAGGCGAATTGCTGACGTCAGACAATGCGTCGCCCGACCAGACGACAAGGCTGTTCGCCTTGCGCCGGCTGCAGGACGAGATGCTCTACGGGGCCTGAAAGGACCACGCTGGCGCTGCTACGACAAATGATAGATTGTGGGGCAAATGTCGCCAAGGTCGGTCACATGAACCTTCGAATCAGGAATCCGCTTGCCCGCGAACTGGCTCGCCAGCTTGCCGCCAAGCGCAAGGTTTCCATGACCAGAGCGGTTATCGAAGCGCTTGAAAGTGAACTGAAAAACGCCCGTATGCCTCTGGCGGAACGGCTGGCTGCAATCGCCGGTGATTTGAGGTCCAAAGCGGGCAAGGCTGGCCGGGTCGTGAGCAAGAATGAGATCGATGCCATGTGGGGTGGCGGCCAGAATGACGCCTGACAGGTGCACAGGGGTTGTCACGTTGGAAGGCCTGCTGGCAGCTCGGATTTCGTCGTTCGTTTCGATGGATCATCGTAGACATTCGGGATTGACCGGAGCCTTCCCAACTTCGTCATCCACGGGCGGAGCAGGAGCGAAGCGACGTCGCGGAGACCCGAGGATCCATGCCGTGATCTTGGTCGAGGAATGCAGCGGAGCAGAATTCTGCACCGCAGCAGCGCTTTGAAGTCGCGGCATGGATCCTGGGGTCTGCGCCGCGTCGCTGCGCTCCTTGCTTCGCCCCAGGATGACGAAGCGATGTGCATTTCCGCCAAGCCATCAACGCAAGCACGTCCGACCCATCAAAACTTCGGCAGCGGAGGAGTTGACGATTACTTCCCCAGCTCGACCGACCGCAGCCGCGCAGCCTCCACCGCCTCTGTGAGAAGGCGCGTCAGCCGGTGCTCGCCCATCAGCACGGCCAGCGCCGCGGCCGTCGTGCCGTTGGGGCTGGTGACCTGCTGGCGCAGCACGCCCGGTTCCTCGCCGCTTTCGGCGGCGAGCGAGGCGGCGCCATAGACTGTCTGCATGGCGAGCAGCTTGGCGGTCGCCGTTGGCAGCCCGGCCTTCTCGGCGGCCACGGTCAGCGCTTCGATGAAATGGAAGATGTAGGCCGGCCCAGATCCGGAGACGGCGGTCACCGCATCCATCAGGCCCTCGTCGTCGATGGTGGCCACTTCGCCGCTCGCCGACAAAAGATCGGCGACGAAACGCTTGGTGTCATCCGACACGAGCTTGTTGGAGAACACCACCATCATGCCCTTGCCGATTGCCGCGGGTGTGTTGGGCATGCAGCGCACGATCGGCGCGCGGCTGCCGAGGATTTCCTCGAAGGTGTTGGCCGGCGTGCCGGCGGCGATGCTGACGAAGGTGGTGCGGCCATCGCCGAAACGCTTGTAGGCGGAGGTGACATCGCGGATCACCTGCGGCTTCACCGCGATGACGACGAGATCGGGCACGGCATCGGCCGGGATGCTGCCGGCATCGGCTGATGTCGCGCAGCCCAGCGTGGCCGCGCGATTGCGCAGATCGGCATTGGGCTCGACCACGAAAACCGCCGATGGCGCAAGCTTACCGGATTTCAGCCAGCCTGAGAGCATGGCGTAACCCATATTGCCGCAGCCGGCGAGAACAAGCCTGATCGTCATCAAAAGCCCTCCGAAGGAAGGCTTTCACATAGACGCTGGCGCTTCCCCGGGGAAGCCCCCGTCAGGAGGAACGGAAAGATCGCGAGCCGCGATCGGGATCGCGCACTGCCATCGGCCGCAGCGAGACTTGCCTGAGGCCAAATACGCCGAGCACGAAGAACAGCCAGACCGGGTCGCCGCGATGGAAGAAGAAGCTTTCGAGAAAAGCGTTCAGCGCCGTGAACAGCACCACCATCATGAAGAAGTCACCGAGAAAAATGTTTTCCCTGCGCAACGGAATGCGCATGTAGTCGCGCAGCGGCGCGATGAGGAAAGTGTAGACCGCCACGCAGAGTGCCGGAATGCCCATCAGCACGGCGATGTCGAGGTAGCCGTCATGGCCGTGCACGATGGTCCGGATGTCCCACGGCCGGTCGAAGGGCTGGTCCTGGTTGAGCAGCAAGGGCGTGCCCCAGAAGCTCTCATAGCCGTAACCGGTCCATGGCTTCTTCGCGAGCATGCTGCCGGCGAACTCCCACAGCGTCGTGCGGCCCGTATAGGTCATGTCCGGGAAATAGATCGCCGCGAGATGTTTTATCGGCGGCAGGAATACGATGCCCAGCGTGCCGACCGCTGTCGCGACGATCGCCAGCGCAAACAGGATCGGCGTGCCGAGCCGCATGCCGATCAGGCTCGGGAACATGACGATCAGGATCGAGAACGGCACCAGGCCGGCTGTCGTCTTGGAGCCGGTGTGCAGCATGAAGATCATCGCAGCGAAGAAGATCCCGGCACCCCAGTAGCGCTGTCCGCGCCGGTAGAG
>NZ_RZPQ01000265.1:0-7037 GCF_003999135.1 Mesorhizobium sp. M7A.F.Ca.CA.004.06.1.1
ACACAGGGTCAGCGCAGCCGCGAGGACTTTGGAACGCAGTCGCATCAGCTTCCTCTCGAAACGAATAGCGGGCAGTTGTTGTGCTCCCCCGGAGGCCCAACGCCCTGAATTGCCGGCGGTTGCACTTTTCACCGCTGGCTGTGTCGAAAAGCAGGCGGCAGGCCCGGTGTCAACGGTTCTTGTGCCGCAGCCCCTTATTCCGCCGGCTTCTCTGCCGTTGCACCGGTGTCAACAGTGTTCTGCGGAGCTTCTTATCTCGGACGGACTCGCTGCCGTTGCACCGGTTCAACGGAAGCTCTGCTGGAGTGATTTGATCCATGGCGGTGCTGCCGTTGAACCGGTGTCAACGGGTGTTCTGCCGCAGCCACTTGTTCCAGGTGGCTTCACTGCCGTTGAAGACGTTGATGTCGGCCTTGCCGGTCATGCCCGGAATGATCCCGGTTCCTGTGTACTGCCAGAATGTGAAGGGGTGGCTGCCGTATTTCTCACGTGGATGGCCGGCGACAGAACGCAGCCAGTACGGATAGCCGCGAAACCCCGCCAGGCCGTTGTCGTCGAAGAAGTCGACCGAGGTGTAGATGATCGGCTTCTTGCCGTAGTGGCGTTCGACGATCTCGAGGAAGGTGGTCATCTCCGCGCGCACCGTGGCGGCGTCGGGACGCAGCCTGCAGGTCGGCGATTGTGGGTTCCATTCCATGTCGAGGACCGGCGGCATCGCCGAGCGATCGACGGGGACGTTGCGGATGAACCAGCGCGCCTGCACGGCAGCCGGGGTGCAGAAATAGTAGAAGTGATAGGCGGCGCGGGGAACGCCCGCAGCTTTGGTCCGGGTCCAATGCTCGTTGAAGTATTCATCGAAGCGATCGCCGCCCTCGGTCGCCTTGATGAAGGCGAAGGAGATGCCGCTGGCCTTGGCCGCCGGCCAGTCGACCGAGGTCTGGTATTTGGAAACATCGGTGCCGTGGACGGCATAGTTCCACGGCGCGCCGCTCTCCCATTCATGCGGCTTGGAATCGGCAAAGCGCGGCGCCCGGACAGTGACCGTCGGGCTGCTCGACGCCGACGGCGACAGTGGCGAGAGATCGTCTACTGTCGAGCACGCGCCAAGCAGCGCTAGCATAATGAGGCCCGCAAGACGGCGCATCGCAATTCCCGAGCCGGATTCAGCCGGTCGCTGATGGGTCTATACCTGATGGCCGGCTTGTGATTGGGCCCCCTCCGAGCGATCGCCCCACAGCATCGCTCAGCATATCCTGTGATCGCCGATCATGGTTGATAATCCGTTGATGGCGCTCGACAAGCATTGTGATTTGCGGAAGCAATGGCGGCAAATCGATGACATAAGGGCTCGCGCAGGGCCCGGAGGAAATAAATGCGGATCGTCGTCAAGATCGTCAGATGGCTGCTTGGTCTGATCGTGCTGGCGGTCGCCGCGCTGTTTGCGTGGCTATACATCGCGCCGCCCGAATTGATCCGCGTCGGTTCCGGCTATTCGGCCAAGATCGTCTGCTCGAATGTCTTCATCGCCGGCCGGGACGCCAATGAGGTGCTGGCCGTCGACGTGCAGGCGCCCGGGCATCCCCTGCTGCGGTTAATGCGTGTTTCGGTGGACAAGAACAGGGGAACGGTGTCTGCCGGCCTGTTCGGGTTCCTCGGCAAGAGCGTCGCTGTCGCCCGCGACGGGCTTGGCTGCGCTTCGGTTCCGGACGGCGATGTCGGCAAGGCGCGACGGACTGTGATCCAGGCGGAGCCGTCGGCGGCCACCATGGGCGACCTGTGGCCGGAAGGCGAGCGGGTTGAGGCATCGCAGGATCCGGTTGTTGCCAAGCTGCTGGACGATGCGGCGCTGACCGGCACCGGCATGCGGGCGGTGGTGGTGGTCAAGAATGGCCGCGTCGTCGCCGAGCGCTACGGCGCGGGCTTTTCCGCCAAGACGCCGCTGCTCGGCTGGTCGATGACGAAGACGGTGAATGCCGCCATCGTCGGTACGTTGGTCAAGGACGGCAAGATGGCTTTCGACGACAAAAACCTGTTTGCGCCGTGGAAGGCGGACGGCCGCGCCGCCATCAGCCTTGCCGAGATGATGGCGATGTCGAGCGGGCTGGAGTTCAACGAGGATTATGGCGACGTCGCCGACGTCACGCGCATGCTCTATCTCGAACCTGACATGGCGGGCTTTGCCGAATCAAAGCCGCTGGCGGCCGAGGTCGGCAAGGTGTTTTCCTATTCGAGCGGTACGGCGGTGATGCTGTCGCGGCTCTGGCAGCACGCGATCGGCGACAAGGCCAAGGCGCTGACATGGCCGCGCACGGCCCTGTTCGAGCCGCTTGGCATGCATAGCGCGGTGCTAGAGACCGACGAGCAGGGCACTTTCGTCGGCTCGTCCTATCTCTACGCAACCGCGCATGACTGGGCGCGCTTCGGCCAGTTCCTGCTGCAGGGCGGGGTGTGGAACGGCAACCAGATCCTGGCAACCGGTTTCGTCGACTGGATGCGCGAGCCGGCATCCGCCTCGAAGGTCTACGGCAAGGGTCAGTTGTGGATCGAGGCCCCGGGCGATGAGGAAAACCCCGGCGCCGGCGTCGCGGCAGGCCTGCCCAAGGACACGTATTGGATGGAAGGCCATGACGGGCAGACGGTTGCCATCATCCCTTCGGAGCAGTTGGTGGTGGTGCGGCTGGGGCTGACGCCTGCCAAACTCGGCTACCGGCCGCAGACGATGGTGGGGGCGCTGATCAAGGCGCTGCATTAGCGCGGCGCAAACTCTTTGCTATGCAGCTGTCGCCAATGGCTTGGCGCGGTCAACTCGCGCCCGCTCGTCGGGCGAGTTCATGACCTGCCAAAGATCGCTGCGGCGCTGGACGTTCAACCAGAAGTCCGGGCTGTTGCCGAACACCCGCGCCAGAATAAGCGCGGTCGCCGCCGTGACGTTGCGGCGGTCGTTGCACAATTCGTTCACATGCTTGCGCTGGACCCCCATCGCCTCGGCCAAAGCCGCCTGCGTCAGGCCAAGCGGCTGCATGAATTCTTCCGTGAGAATTTCGCCAACCGTTGCCGGCTTGCGTGCGGTCATCAACATGTTCTCACCTCATCTATAGCTGTGGTCGTCGAGATAGATGTCCGACGCCTCACCGCGGCCGCCGTCCCAGCGGAAGATCAGCCGCCATTGCTTGTTGACGCGTATTGAATGGAAGCCTTCGAGAATGCCGCGCAGCTTCTCGAAATGATTGCTGGGCGGCACACGCAAATCCTGATCGATCATCGCGTCGTCAATCATCTGGAGCTTGCGGAACAAACGGCTTTCGAGATCGGACGGAATGTTGCGAGAATGGGTGTCTTCCACGAAGAAGGCCCGCAGCCATTCATCCCTGAAGCCGATGATCACCACATGCTTCCATGCATGTGAGATAGTGTACCGCTCTCGGGGTCATAAGGCAACGTTGATCCAACGGATCGTGGCTGCTTCGCCTTTATGTGCCTTTCCCACGGCAATATTCAGGAAGTGATCTTGATAACCGCCAGCCAGGCATAGCCGCGATAAAGCGTGCGGAAACGGAAGCTTGCACCGGTTCGCCGCGATTCTGATTCCAGCACCTCGCGCAACGATTCACGCGGCGTGACGTGGAACTTTTTCAGCCAGCCGCGCAGCAGCGCCCGGAACCAGCCAGGCAGGCCTTCCTGCTGGCCGAAATCGACGATGTGCAGCGAACCGTTCGGCGACAGGGCGGCAAGCGCTGCCGATACTGTTTTTTCCCAGCCGGGGATCATCGACAGTGAATAGGACACGAAGACACGGTCGAAGCGTTCGACACCGAAGAGTGCACGGGCATCGAAATCGGTGGCATCGCCCCTTGCCAGCACGACGCGGCCGGACAGGCCCTCGCGATCGATCGCCTTTCCGGCCGTTTCCAGCATTTCGGCCGAGATATCGAGGCCGTAGAAGCGGGCATCGGGATAGCGGCGGGCAGCCAGGATGATGTTGCGGCCGGTGCCGCAGCCGAGTTCCAGCACGGTACCGCCGGCGGGCACATCGAGCCCCGCGATCAGCCGGTCGCGGCCGAGAAGATAGTATTTGCGTGTCAGGTCGTAGATGTGGCGCTGCCAGCGGTAGACGCCGTCCATCAGTTCGGCATGGTTGGCCTTGAATTCGGGGCTGGCCGGCAACTCGCTGGTGCTCATGCGGCGCGCTTCACGTAGAGATGGAAGCCGCCATAGATGGCCGAGCGATCGCGGGCCGAAAATTCGCGCGAAGCTTGGTCCTGATAATCCCACTGGTCAAGCAGCGAGCTGGAGACACGGCCCGGCAACAGGCTGGGCTCGGCGGCGGTGCGGAAGATGACGCGGGCGCCTGCGGAAGCGGTGCGGGTGATTTCCGTCCACAGTGCGTTGAGCTGATCGTCGGTCATCCAGTCCTGCGCGTCGAGCAGGACGAATCGATCAACGGAGCCTGCATCCTTGCCGGCGAGGAATTCGATCAGATTGGCATGGTGGATGGCGACGCGGTCGACATTGCCGCGGATGGTCTCGTAATTCTGTTTTTCGAGATAGGCGGGCAGGGCGGCCTCGCCGGGGTTCGGATAGCGCCGGGCGAAGGCCTGCCAGGCGAAATAGTTGTTCTCCAGTGGAAAATCGCAAGCGAGTTTTTCCAGCCGGGCTTTCAGCACGCTGGCCATGGTGCCGTCGCCCGACGTGATCAGCGAATCATACTGCGCCGGTGGAATGCCGAGGCCGAACAGCGAAGCCTTGCGCGACGTCGCCCATCTCAAAAGCTTCTTGTCGAAGACCGGCGCCAGCTCCTCGTTGAAGAATCGGCGCTGCTCGCCGATGTTCCTGGCCTGCATGATGCCGGAGGGGTCGACGCCGAAGAATTTTCCCGTGCGGTGGCCCATGGCGATGAACAGGCCGAGCAGGCCGGTCTGGTAGAAATTGCGGTCGAACACAGTGATGCGCCTGATGCCGCGCCAGTTGCGGCGCTCCCAGTAGTGACGGCTGACAGGATCGAGATGCGGCGCGATGAAACGGTCATACGCTTTCGAATTGTGGCTGGTGTCGGCGGCGCCGAAGAAGCGGAACAGGTCGCCCTGCGATGGCAAATGGCGCACCGCCTCCAGCTTCATGCGGTTCAGCGCGATGTGCGCGGTGTTGAGGTCGACGGCGTCGACCCGGGCCGGCGAGCGCGTGAGGTAGGCCAGAATGTTGCAGCCGCCCGAGGCGATGGTGACGACGCGGTGGCCCTGGCCAAGCTGCATCGCCTCCATGTCGACATCGGGGTCTTCCCAGATCTGCGGATAGACGAGGCCGGAGAACAGGAAGGCGAACAGCCGCTCCGAAATGCCGGCCTTCGACAGCGGGCGGTTCTGGTAGACGGCCTTTCCAACTTCCTTGCCGCGGCGAAAAACCAGATCTGCGGAAACGTCCGTCATGGCAAGATGATTCCCCATTTGCTTTGCCGCAAGCGGGTAGCCTAGGGTCATGACAAGCCGGTGACAGCCTGTTGACGCCTCCTGACAGAGGTGGCGCGTAAAATCAGTTGATACCGCCGCGCAACTTCATCTGGCATCAACTTGCGCACTATCGAAGCCCATGATACCGCCGCGAACACACCCCTTACTGCGAACCAGTTGCACGTGCGTCATCCTCTCCAAGTGTGAAGCCCCATTGATACGGAGTGAGGCCGATTGGCACCTTGCTGTAGGAAGGCATTGAGGGGACGATGCCGGGCTTGAGTGACTGGTATCCATCGAGATAACCGTCGTTGAAGGTCTTGCTCGGGTAGGCAGGAATGTTCTTCACGATGGACATGGCGACTTCTCCTCAGAATATTGCGGACATGCGCCCGCCTCTGGCTCGCCATGTCCGCGCCCGGCAAGCATTCGTCATTGCCCTCCGAACCCGCCCGGCGTCGGCGTCGTCAGGATGACGGCGTCTCCTGCCTGCAGCACTGTCTGGTCGCAGGCTTTCAGCATGTCGATTGTGCCGTCCTTGCGGCGGACTTTGGTCGAGCCGACCTCGCCATCGCCGCCCCCATCCAGCCCTTGCGGCGGCCGGTTGCGATGCGAGGACAGGATGGCGCATTCCATCTTTTCGAGGAAGCGGATGGTGCGCTTGGTGCCGTCGCCGGCGTTCCATTTGCCCTTGCCGCCGGAATTTTCCCGAATGTGGAAATCCTCGAGCAGTACGGGAAAGCGCAGTTCCAGCACTTCGGGATCGGTGAGGCGCGAATTGGTCATGTGGGTGTGGACGCCTGAGGTGCCGGCAAAGCCGCGGCCCGAGTTCATCTGGCCGGCCGGCGAGCCGGAACAGATCGTCTCATAGTACTGGTAGATCTTGTTGCCGAAGGTCAGGTTGTTCATCGTGCCTTGCGCGTTGGCCATGGCGCCCATGGCGCCGAACAGCGCGTTGGTGACATGCTGCGAGGTCTCGACATTGCCGGCGACGACCGCGGCGGGGTAGGCGGGTTTCAGCATGCAGCCATCGGGAATGATGATGTTGATTGGCCGCAGGCACCCGGCATTCATCGGGATCATGTCCTCGACCATGACGCGGAAGGCATAGAGCACGGCGGCTCGGGCGACCGGTTCCGGCGCGTTGAAATTATTCTTCATCACCGGCGAGGTGCCGGTGAAGTCGACGGTCGCCTCGCGCTTTTGCCGGTCGACCGTGATCTTCACCTTGATGATTTGGCCGGTGTCGGTCGGGTACTCATACTCAGAACTGTCGGGCAGCCGCTCCAGCACGCGGCGCACGCTTTCGGCGGCATTGTCCTGGACATGGCCCATATAGGCCTCGACGACATCGAGGCCGAAATGCGTGACCATCTTGCGCAGTTCCGCGACGCCCTTCTCGTTGGCGGCGATCTGCGCCTTGAGGTCGGCGATGTTCTGGTGCGGATTGCGGGCCGGATAGCGGTGGTCGGTGAGCAGCGTTTCCAGCTCCTTCTCGCGGAATTTTCCGCGATCGACGATGCGGAAATTGTCGAACAGCACGCCTTCCTCGTCGACCGTGGTGGCGAGCGGCGTCATCGAGCCGGGTGCGGT